>CALFWN010000220.1 GCA_937928335.1 uncultured Litoreibacter sp.
CCGTCCCCGCCACTGCATATACCGCTCCCATGTCTTGACCCGCTCAGACTAGCTATGTGCATATATGTTAGAAAGCCGAAAACAGGTCCGCCCAATGATTAAGCGCCTTTACAGCTGGACAATGTCGCTTTCGGCGCATCCCAATGCGCTTTGGGCGCTGGCCTTTGTCGCCTTCATCGAGAGCTCCGTCTTTCCGATTCCCCCCGATTTGTTGATGATCCCGATGATCATCGCGCGGCCCAACCGCGCGTTTCTGATTGCGGGCGTTTGTCTGGTGGCCTCGGTGCTGGGCGGCCTTCTGGGCTACGCCATTGGCGCATTGGCCTTTGACTGGCTGGGCCAGCCCATTCTGGAGGCGCTGGGCAAGGGCGAGCGGATCGCCGAGTTCAACCAGCGCTTCAACGATCTGGGCTTCTGGGCGGTGCTGGGCGCGGGCATCACGCCATTCCCCTACAAGGTGATCACCATCATGTCGGGCTGGACCGGGATGCCGCTGGCCACGTTTATCGTGACCTCGATCATCGCCCGCGGCATCCGGTTTTTCATCATTGCCGGGCTGTTATGGAAATTCGGCGCGCCCATTCAGGGGTTCATCGAAAAGCGGCTGGGGCTGGTCTTCACCGTGCTGCTGGTGCTCCTGATCGGGGGCTTTTACGCGGTCAAGTTCCTATGATGAGCCGCACCCGCATAGCGGCCGCCGCCGCCGCAGGCTCCGCGCTGCTGTTATGCGGGGCGTTCATCTTTCAGGCGCTGGGCTACCCGCCATGCAAAATGTGCCTGTGGCAGCGCTGGCCGCATGTCATCGCCATAGCCTGCGGGTTTGGCTATATCTGGTATCGCAAACGCCCGTTCCTGTGGACCGGCACCCTTGCCGCGCTGGCCACCTCGGGCGTCGGGCTCTATCACGCGGGCGTGGAGCAAACCTGGTGGGAAGGTCCCCCCAGCTGCACGTCAGGTGGCATTGGCGGGCTCAGCGTGGATGAGCTGCTCGACAAGATCCTCGCAGCCCCTGTGGTCCGCTGCGACGAGATCGCCTGGCAGCTGGCGGGCATCTCAATGGCGGGGTGGAACGCCATCATATCGCTGGCTCTGGCCGCGCTTTGGTTTGGCGCGGCAGTGTCGCGCCGCCGCATCTAACGGCTTGAAAACAGACTGCAAAGCTGGACAGGCCAGTTACCAAACCCTTAATATGACCCGAAATGGCATTCCTATTGCCCGCACCCGGCCTTACGCGCAGGCCCTCGCGGGCGCGACATCCAAATGCAACGCTTAGAATTGCGCAGCAGGACAAGGCAGGGTCAATGATCGCCGATATCACGCCATCTCAGCCACGGGGCCGTCAGGCATATGCTTGGCGTGAGCTGCAATGGCGATAGGTGAAGCGGGCTCCATCGCCGCCAATTCTCCGACCGAGAACCAGCCGATCACGGTCACCTTCACCGAGCCGCTGACCAACCCGGTCTTCGCGCTATCGGCCACCAATAATGGTGGCAACCAGTTTGTGCTGCGGGTGGTTGGCCAGACGCTTGATGGCGACGGCAACACCACCGCCTTCACCTTCATCATCGAGGAATGGGAATATCACGACGGCCCCCACGGTGTAACGGAGACGATCAACTGGCTCGCCATCGAGGAAGGCGTCCACACCCTGCCCGATGGTCGCATCATCGAAGCGGGCACCAGTTCGGTCTCAAGCACGGGCCAGAACACCGGCAGTGCCGAAACCTTCAGCGCCGGTTTCACCGACCCGCCGGTGGTGCTGACCTCCGTGATGTCGGAAAACGATACGATTGCGGTTGACAGCGACCCCAGCAACATCACCGCATCCGGCTTCGATCTCACCTTGCAGGAGGAAGAGGCCCAGGACGGGGTGCATGGCGCGGAAACCATTGGCTGGATCGCCATTCAGGCCGGGGGTGACGCGACCTCGGGCACCGCAACGGCGCATAATGGCGTCGATGAAAATGTCGATGTGCTGGATTTGGGCGCAACATTCACCGACAGCGTCGTGCTGGCCGAGACGCAAACCATCAATGGCGGCGACACGGCCACAGTCGTCATTGACAGCCAAAGCAATAGCGATGTCGGCGTCTTCGTCGAGGAAGAACAATCCGCCAATAATGAAACCGGCCATGTGAATGAAACCGTCGGGATTGTCGCGTTTGAAGACGGGCTGATCCCCTGCTTTGCGGCGGGAACGCATATCCTCACCCCCTCCGGTCCCGTGGCGGTAGAGCAGTTGCAAAAAGGCGATCTGGTCGAAACCGCCGATAGCGGTCCCGGCAGGATCAGATGGATTGGCCGTCAATATCTGGATGCTGCGGCACTGGCGGCCCACGAGAAGCTACGACCCGTCCGCATCATGACCGGCGCTCTGGGCAATGGTTTGCCGCAAAGGGATCTGCTGGTTTCAAGGCAACACAGAATGCTGATCTCCTCCCGGATCGCAGAGCGTATGTTCGGGGAATGCGAGGTGCTGGTCGCGGCGATCAAGCTGGTAACGCTGCCCGGCATCTATGTTGATGAGGCCATCG
>CALFWN010000221.1 GCA_937928335.1 uncultured Litoreibacter sp.
CAGATGACCCGGGTGACGACGCCATTGGCGTCGACATGGAAATTCACCCGGTCCGCGACATAGATTTGGGATACGATCTCTCCGGGGCGGATCACGCGGGTCGTGACGCCGTCCGGCACAAAGATCGCGGCAAATTCCTGCCCCACCGAGCCCGCGTAATTTTCCAACATGCAGGTGTCGGGAAGGCGTTCTTCCAGGCCGGAGGTGTTTTCCACCACAGGGCCGTCCACGATGACGTCGTCCTGGGGGGTGCCGCCACAGGCCAAAAGCAGGAACGGCAAGAGATAGGTGAGTTGTTTCATGTGGACTTGCTAGACTAGCGGCCTTGATGCGGCAAGCGCCGTGCTGCGGGTTTCCGGCAAAGATCAGCCCATGTCTGAAACAGAGCAGCAAGTTGCGGTTGCAATTGCAATTATGCGCGTGTTGCAACAAGTTGTCGCGAAACATCAGATGTCAGGAAGCCCCATCATGCGTACCAAAGCCGCTGTCGCCGTCGCCGCCGGAAAGCCACTTGAAGTCATGGAGGTGAACCTTGAGGGCCCCAAAGCGGGGGAGGTTCTGGTCGAGATCAAAGCCACCGGCATTTGCCATACGGATGAATTTACCCTCTCGGGCGCAGACCCTGAGGGGCTGTTTCCCGCAATCCTTGGCCATGAAGGCACGGGCGTTGTGGTCGAGGTGGGTCCCGGCGTCACCAGCCTTGAAGTGGGCGATCACGTGATCCCGCTTTACACGCCTGAATGCCGCGAATGCGAATATTGCCTGAACCCCAAGACCAACCTGTGTCAAAGAGTGCGCACCACGCAGGGGCAAGGGTTGATGCCGGATGGCACCTCGCGGTTCAGTATGCTCGATGGCACGCCGATCCTGCATTACATGGGCTGCTCGACCTTCGCCAACCATACCGTGCTGCCAGAGATCGCGCTGGCCAAAGTGCGCAAGGACGCGCCGTTTGACAAGATTTGCTATATCGGCTGCGGCGTCACCACGGGCATCGGCGCTGTGATCAACACCGCCAAGGTAGAGATCGGCAGCCGCGCGATTGTCTTTGGTCTGGGCGGCATCGGGCTGAACGTCATTCAGGGGCTGCGGCTTGCCGGGGCGGATCAGATCGTCGGCGTGGATCTGAACCCCGACAAGGTAGAGATGGCCACCCGTTTCGGGATGACTGATTTTGTGAACCCCAAGGACGTCAAAGGCGACATGGTTGCCCATCTGGTTGAGCTGACCAATGGCGGCGGGGATTACACATTTGACGCCACCGGCAATGTCGATGTGATGCGCACCGCGCTTGAGGCGGCCCATAAGGGCTGGGGCGAGAGCGTCATCATCGGCGTGGCGGCGGCGGGGGCCGAGATCTCGACACGGCCGTTCCAGCTGGTCACCGGCCGGGTCTGGCGCGGCACCGCTTTTGGCGGGGCATCGGGGCGGACAGACGTGCCGAAGATTGTGGATTGGTATATGAACGGCAAGATCGAGATCGACCCGATGATCACCCATACGATGGGGCTTGAGGACATCAACAAGGGGTTCGACCTGATGCACAAGGGCGATTCGATCCGCTCTGTCGTGCTGTTCTAGGGCCGCGCCTCAGACCCCGTAGCGTGCCAGAAACGTATCAACGGCGCCCTCGATCACGAGCGTCATCGCTTTCGGATCGGGGGTCTCGACCACGTTGAACACCATCTTTACGAAGACATCCGCCTTCATCAGGGCGTCAAACTGCTGCGCGGCCAGCCGAACATTGTCGATACGCAGCTCGCCGCGTTTCACCGCCTCGACAAAATAGGCACTGAGGCGGTCTTCCATCAGTTGCGGGCCGGAGCGGTAGAATTCCTGACCCAGCTCGGGAAAGCGGTCGGTCTCGGCCACGCAGATGCGAAAAATGCGCTGGGCAAAGGATGAGGTGAGGAAGGCCATCATGGTGGTCGCGGTCATGATCAGCACGTCGCGCACCGGCTGATCCGCATCCTCGACCGTCAAGGCACGGTCCGCCTGACGGGCACATTCCTCTTTTGCGACCTCGATGAACAGCATCCGCTTGTCGGGAAAATAGCTGTAGAGTGTCGCCTTGGAGACCCCGGCCTCCTTGGCGATCAGGTCCACACTTGCGCCCTCAAAGCCCTCAGCCAGAAACACGGTGCGCGCACCTTCGACGACTTGGTCATATTTCCGACCGCGCTTTATTTTGACAGGTATCCCGTCCAAAATACGCTCCCCAGCTTCGTTGTCGCCACCAACTTAGACGAAACGGTTCAGTTCCAGCAAGTCCGGCGGCACGCTCCTTGAGGTTTTGCCCTGTGGCGACGGGCCAATTGGCGTGATATCAGCCGCTGACATGCTGGACATATTTCTCAAGACGCTCCCCTTCTTTGCGCTGATCGCGGTCGGCTATTGGGCGGGTCGCACCAGGTTCTTCAGCGAAGAGGCCACGGCCTATCTGACGAAGTTTGTATTCTACTTCGCACTATCGGCCATGCTGTTTCGGTTCTCGGCCAATCTGAGCCTCGCCGAGGTGTTCGACCTGCCTTTTGTGATGGCGTATTTCTTTGGCTCGCTGACCGTCTACCTGATCGCAACATTCGTAGCGTTGATGCGGCGCATATCGGTTGAACAAACCGCTATCGAGGCGCAATGCGCCGTGATCGGCAATGTCGGGTTTCTGGGGCTGCCCATGCTGGCGCTGTTGCTTGGCGACGCGTCGGTGGGTCCGATCATGCTAATCCTGGCGGTGGATCTGATCTTCTTTGGCAGCCTGGTCGTTATCTTGATCACGGGCTCGCGCGACGGGCGGGTGTCGCCTGCGATCCTGAAGACCATCGGGGTAGGGCTGGTGAAGAACCCGATGATCGTCTCTATCGTTCTGGGCTCTGCGTGGTCGGCGCTGAACCTGCCTATTCCGCAACCCATGAACGAGTTTCTGGCCATTCTGGGCGGTGCCGCCACTCCGGGCGCCCTGTTTGCTATCGGGGCGTCTTTGGCATCGAAATCGGCAGAGCGGATGCAGGTCGCGGGCTGGCTGAGTTTTTGCAAACTGGTGCTGCACCCGGCAGCCGTCGCCGTGGCCGCGCTGCTGGTGTTTGACGTCGACCCCTACGCCGCTGCGGTGATGATTGCGGCCTCCGCCTTGCCGGTGGCAGGCAATGTCTACATCATTGCGCAGCATTACGCGGTGGCTCCGCAGCGGGTGTCGGCGTCAATCCTGATCTCGACCGCGATCAGCATCCTGACCGTTTCTCTTGTCATAGGTTGGGTGTCCGGGTAGCCCTGAGACATCACTGCGAAGGAACTCAGATGGAAACTCTCTCCCAGAACGCCTGTTTTGGTGGCACGCAAGGCGTCTACCGTCACCGCTCGGCATTGTGCAATTGCGACATGACCTTTGGCCTGTTTCTGCCCGAGGAAGCAAAAGACGGCCCGGTGCCGGTGCTATGGTATCTGTCAGGCCTGACCTGCACCCATGAGAATGCGATGATCAAGGCGGGCGCGCAGGCCTGGGCCTCGGAGCAGGGGCTTGCGCTGCTGTTTCCCGACACGTCGCCACGCGGGGATGATGTGGCCAATGACGACGCCTATGACCTTGGCCAGGGAGCCGGGTTCTACGTCAACGCGACCCAAGCGCCCTGGGCCCCGCATTTTCAGATGTATGACTACATCACGGCCGAATTGCCGACGCTGGTGTTTCAGGAGTTTCCGCTGGACCAGTCCCGGCAGGCGATCACCGGGCATTCGATGGGCGGCCACGGAGCGTTGACGATTGCGATGCGCGAACAGGGACGGTTCAGATCCGTCTCGGCGTTTTCGCCGATCTGCAACCCGACAGCATCCGATTGGGGCCGCAAACAGTTCGGGGCTTACCTTGGCAGCGACGAGACGCTTTGGTCTGCGCATGACGCAACCCATCTGATGGTGGAGCGCGGATTTGACGGGCCGATGCTGCTGGATACCGGGACCCGGGACGAATTTTACAATTTGCTGAAACCCGAAGCGCTGGCCCATGCGGCGAGCATACAGCAACAGGAGGCCATCATTCGGTATCAGCCGGGCTATGACCATTCCTATTTCTTCGTATCCTCCTTTATGGAAGACCATATGAATTTCCATGCAGAGGCGCTTTACGCATGAGCGTTCAGGCGGTCATTTTCGACATCGGCAATGTTCTGATCGAGTGGCAACCGGAGCAGTATTACGACCGCATCATCGGGCAAGACCGTCGCAAGAAAATGTTCGCCGCCGTGGATTTGCACGGAATGAATGACCGGATCGATACCGGCGAAAACTTCCGCGATGTGATCTACGAGACGGCCGAGATCTACCCCGAATGGCGCGAGGAAATCATCGCGTGGCACAGCAACTGGATCGCACTGGCCTCGCCCGTTATCGGCCATTCGGTGCATTTGCTCCGTGCTTTGCGGGCGAAGGACGTGCCGGTGTTCACGCTGACCAATTTCGGGATGGAGAGCTTTGACTACGCCGCCTCGATCTATGTCTTCCTGTCGGAATTTGACCGCAGCTATGTGTCGGGCCACATGAAGGTCATCAAGCCCGATCCGCGTATCTACGAGATGGTCGAACAGGACTGCACCCTTGCCCCGGAGAGGTTGCTGTTTGCCGATGACCGGCAGGCCAATATCGACGCCGCACAGGCGCGTGGGTGGAACGCGCATTTGTTCACATCGCCGGGCGGCTGGGCCTCGTGCCTGATCGAGTACGGGCTTTTGACAGCGCAAGAGGCGGCATTTTGACGGTGGAGTTTGTCTCCTTTGACAAGGCCGATCCGCTGTTGAGCTGGTCTGGTTTGACCGATGCGCTGGCGGCGGGTCATCTGCTGCCCAAGGCCGAGATCTCGGACAGTTTCCTCTACCGCAACCCCGACACATTGCTGTCCCGCGCAGCCTGGATTGACGGGTTGGGACAGCTGGTGAAAACGGCCACGATCTTTCCGGCGAATGAGGCGCAAGGCCTGCCGAAGATTCATGGCGCGGTGACGTTGTTCTCGGACGAGACGGGGCAGCTGGAGGCCGTGATCGACTTTCATCTGGTGACCAAATGGAAGACCGCCGGTGACAGCCTTCTGGCGGCCAAGCGGCTGGCCCGGCCAGACAGCAAACGGTTTTTGATCCTTGGTGCAGGCACGGTGGCGGGGAACATGATCCCGGCCTATCGGTCGCATTGGCCGGAGGCTGATATCTCGATCTGGACGCGGAATGCCGACAAGGGTCGTGCCTTTTCCGACGCGCATGGGGTTAGGTTTGAGGCAGGTCTTGAAGGCGCTGTCAAAACGGCTGATGTGATCTGCACCGCTACCATGTCGACCGAGCCGGTGCTGATGGGTGACTGGCTGCAACCCGGCCAGCATGTGGATTTGATCGGTGCCTACCGCTCCGATATGCGGGAGGCGGATGACGCAGCCCTTGGCCGGGCGCGGCTGTTTGTTGATAGCCTGGACACGACGCTGGACCATATTGGCGAGCTGAAAATTCCGCTGGCAGCCGGGGTGATTTCACCGCAAGACGTGGTCGCCTCCTTCTATGAGCCGGAGCTGTTTGGGCGCGGCACAGAGGACGAGATTACCATCTGCAAAAACGGTGGCGGGGCGCATCTGGATTTGATGACCAGCCGCTATATTCTGAACGCATGGGGTGCACGGTGATCTGGGTGTTCTTGCTGATCGCGGTCTGCCTGATCGCCGCGCCTTTTATCGTTGAGCATCGGCGCAAACCGATGGATGGGATTGCCCGCGCTGAGGCGCCCGGAACCTTTGCAGAGCTAAGCCGCGGGACGACCCATATTCACCAGATGGGCCCTGTGCGCGGCCCGGTGATCGTGTGTGTTCACGGGCTGACGACATCGGAATATGTGTGGGGAGATATTGCCGCGAACCTGATTGATATCGGGTTCCGCGTGGTGACCTATGATCTTTACGGCCGGGGATATTCCGACCGCCCCGGCGGGCCTCAGGACGCGGCACTATTTCTGGAGCAGCTGAATGACGTGCTGGAGGCCAAAGGGCATAGCGACAGCGTTATTTTGATGGGCTATTCAATGGGCGCCGCGATCAGCGTCGCCTTTGCGGCGGCCCGTCCCGACAAGGTGGACAAGCTGATCCTGGTGGCCCCGGCCGGGCTGTCGGATGCGACCTCGGGCCTGGATCGTTTTGTGCGTGATGTCCCTTTGGTGGGCGATTGGATCACGCTTGTTCTTGGGGCCGTGCTGCGGAAATGGCGGTTCTCAAAAAAGACGGAGACCGACCCGAAGCGGGCGGCTTTCGCACAGAAGCAATTGGCGGAGTCGCAGTATCGCGGCTTTCTGCCAGCGGTTTTGTCGAGCGCACGGCATATGTTGCGTGACGACCAAAGGCCGCTGCACAGCGCCTTGGAAGATGCCCGCGTTCCCACGCTTGCGCTTTGGGGCGAGGAGGACAGCGTGATCCCGCTATCAGCGCTTGGGGCAATGACCAAGGCGAACCGCTCTGTGATCCATCATACGGTGCCCGGCGCTGATCATGGATTGCCCTACACCCATCCCGAAGCGGTGGCCAAAGAGGTGCGGGCATTCTTGCTGAACGGCTAGGCTGCGGCCAGCTCAGCCCGCTTTTCGCGGACGGGCAGATGGACGATGGCACTGAACGCGCCGACCCCGATGCCGACCCACCAGACAAACGTGTAATCGCCCGTCGCGTCATAGAGCCTGCCGCCCAGCCAGACACCAAGGAACGAGCCCAGCTGGTGGGAAAAGAAGACAATGCCGTAAAGCGTGCCCATGTAGCGCAGCCCGTAGATATGCGCGACAAGGCCGGAGGTCAGCGGCACCGTGGCCAGCCACAAAGACCCCATAGCAAGGCTGAAAATAATAACCGTTGTGGGCGTCATGGGCGTCAGGATGAACCATGCGGCAAGGATCGTGCGGCCGGTATAGATGCCTGCGAGCAGATATTTCTTGGTGTATTTCTTGCCAAGATACCCGGCCAGAAGCGTGCCGCCGATATTGGCCACCCCGATCAGCGCGATTGCAAAAGCCCCCAGACCGGAGGTGGTGGTGATGCCCATGCTGGCCAGGACACCCCCGGCGGCGATGGGGCCGCAGACCTCGGTGATGAAGGCCGGGAAATGAGCGGTGATGAAGGCCAGCTGATAGCCGCAGGAGAAGAAGCCCAGAAAGATCATCATGTAGGACGGATCGGCAAAGGCACGTTTGAGAACCGCGCCCATACTCTCTTCAAGTTCTTGTTTTGACGCAGTTTTAGGCGCGCGCATCATGGGCAGCGCGAACAATGTGCAAAGCATGACACCGGCGAAAATGATGAAGACGGTTTGCCAGGGGAAAAAGCCTAGAAGCAGCTCTGCGGCGGGGGCTCCAAAGACCTGCCCGGCGGACCCGGCGGCGGTTGCGATGCCCAGCGACATGGACCGGTTCTCGTCAGAGGACGCGCGGCCCACGATGGCGAGGATGACGCCAAACCCTGTGCCCGCGATGCCAAAACCCACAAGAATTTCAAGGAACTGATGGCCGCCGGGCGTGGTGGCAAAGCTCGACAGGATGAGCCCCGCAGCATAAAGGAACACGCCCAGCACGATGGCCTTCCTGTCACCGATTTTCTCGGCCATAGCGCCGAAAATCGGCTGGCCAATGCCCCAGGCCAGGTTCTGGATGGCGATGGCGAGCGAAAACTCTGCCCTCGGCCAACCGAATTCCCCTGCGATGGGGATCTGAAACACACCGAAACTGGCGCGGATCGCGAAACCCAGCATCATGATGATGCACCCGGCGATCAGGACCGGGGTGAAAATGGAGGCGCGTTGCTCTGGCATTTTCGGACCGTGTAAGAATTTATTGCACGGGTCAAATCAGGATTGT
>CALFWN010000222.1 GCA_937928335.1 uncultured Litoreibacter sp.
TAGATCACGGTCCCTGACAGGGCGAGCCAGAAATGCGCTTCGATAAGGCGGCTTGAGTACATTTTCTCTCTGTTCCACAGCATCGGGACCAGAGTGTAGAAGGCACCGAAAGTAATCATCGCAACCCATCCGAGCGCACCTGCATGGACATGGCCTACCGTCCAATCCGTATAGTGAGACAGGGAGTTCACCGGACGAATGGCCATGAAAGACCCTTCAAAAGTTGACAGGCCGTAGAACACTGCGGCGACAAACATGAACCGCAGCGTCGCATCATCCCGCACCTTTTCCCATGCGCCATTCAAGGTCAGCAAGGCATTGCCGGCCGAGGCCCAGGACGGGACAACCAGCACAATAGAAAAGGTCATCCCAAGGTTTTGAACCCAATGGGGAAGCGCCGTGTAATGCAGATGGTGCGAGCCTGCCCACATATAAAGGAAGGTAATCCCCCAGAAGCTGATGATCGACATCCTATAAGAGAAGATCGGCCGCCCGGCACGTCTGGGCAGGTAGTAATAGAGCATCCCCAGAAACCCGGAGGTCAGGAAGAAGGCGACCGCGTTGTGGCCATACCACCATTGCGTCATGGCATCCTGAACGCCTGAGAACAGAGAATAGCTCTTGGCATGGCCCAGCGACACGGGCACGGCCAGATTGTTGATGATGTGCAGGATCGCAACCACCAGAATGAAAGCAAGGAAATACCAGTTGGCGACGTAGATATGGGGCTCCTGTCGACGCGCCAGAGTGCGGATGTAGAGGACAAAATAAGTGACCCAGATCACCACCAAGAAAATATCTGCATACCATTCCGGCTCCGCATATTCCTTGGATGCCGTGATCCCAAGCATGTAGCCTGTGACGGCCATCAGGCAGAACAGGTTGAACCCGATAAGAACAACCCACGGTGACAGATTACCGGCCAGACGGGCACGTGACGTGCGTTGAAGGACATGGAAGGAGGTCGCGATCAGCGCGTTGCCTCCGAAACCGAAAATAACACCTGTCGTGTGAACCGGGCGCAGACGCCCGAAGCTTGACCAGCCCGCGTCAAAGGTCAGCTCTGGAAACACTAGAAGCCAGGCGACCCAGTCGCCCACAAAGGTCGCGAACACCAGCCAGATCATGGAGATGATGACACCAACTTTCGTTGGGTCGTCATAGTATTTGGTGACCCGATCCGGGTTCGGATTGGGGTCGTAATACCCGCGCATGACAACAAAAAGAAGCGCCATCCCGGAGAATGCGAGAAGTGCGCCGTGCCATCCCAGAACGTCATCTCGCCCCGCGATACCGAGCCCCAATCCAAAGAGCGTCAAAAGCACGCAGAGGATCATAGCGGAGGAGCGTTCATCGCGCGTCAGTTGTGATATCATGGGGATGTCCTCTGCGCTTGAGCTGTCAGGTCGTTCAGAAAAGTCGCGATACTATGCACTATTGGGCACCTATCGACAGAATTCCAGATAGAACTCCGCATCGTCGGTCACCTGCACGAAATGTTCTTCCATAGGCAGGATAACGAATGTGTCACCAACATCAATCGTGGCAACAGGTGTATTTTCACCGACAAGAAAATACCGAACCTGACCCGCCGTCACGACAAGCCGCGCGTAGGTTCCCTCTTTTGTACTATGCGATTTCTGCAGGCTCTCCGGGACCTTCCCGGCAGCAAAGAGAGGGGACTCGGCGTATTTTTCGACACCGTCCGGCAGGCTACGTGTGGCTGACATGTTTGAACTTCCTGTAATTGATTCCTCCCGCGGCGACACCGCAGAGGAAAAGTACCTTTATGACTTCTAGTGCTATGAACACCAAGTGCATCGAGCTTTCGGGCACATCGGAACCGGCGATGATCTTTAGTGTTCGCACATCCAGAAGGGGCATCAGATAGAGACGCTGAATGGCCAGCAGTGTGACTGGAATAAGCAGAAAGGTGAACCATGACCGTTCACGCGCCAACACTGAAACGATAAGTGCCGCGCATAGAGCCGCCTCCGCAATACCAACCCAATGGAATTGCGCGCGCCCGACCTCAAGCAGCTGAGGCGTTGATAAGGCTGCGACCTGAAACTTTGCCGGTGCGGCAATCAATGATCCGCCAATGACAACACCTGCCCAGATCCCAGCCAACCCCTGTGACACTGTAGGCTCCACGCTACCACCTGTTTCCCGGAACACCGGGCATACCGAACATCGCCATTTGCAGGCTGGAAGCTATCCGCTCCGCACGCTCCATCATGTAGGGGATGGCCTCAGGGGTCGGCGCAGTTTCGCGCAACGTCTGCTCGAAGAGAGACAACCAAATATCAAAATGCTCAGGTCTTGTTTCAAGCAGCGCTTGGTGCTTCGGCACAGGCTTGCCGGAATACCGCCCCGCGTTAAAAGCAACGGAGGCCCAAAAGTCCTTCATTCGGGCAAGATGAGGTTCCCAGTCATCCCCGATCTTGCTTGCGAAAATATGCTTGATCCGATCATCCGCCCGTATTTTCTTATAAAATGCCTCCACCAAAGTAGAAACATAG
>CALFWN010000223.1 GCA_937928335.1 uncultured Litoreibacter sp.
GCCACCGCTGCCACCACCCAGCAGACCCAATCCGGCAAGCGCGCCACCGGCCAGGCCGCCAAGGCTGCCCAGAATGGCGAAAAGCGCACCAAGGCCAACAAGCGCGACCACGCCGCCTCCGCCGCCGCCGCCATCATCTTCGGCTATCGGCTCTGCCTCAGGTTCAGGCGCAGGCTCTGGCTCCGCCTCCGGGGCCGCAGGTGGCGGGGGCGGCGGAGGAGGTGGGGGCGGTGGTGGAGGCGGCGGGGGTGCAGGCTCCGGCTCTGGCTCTGGTTCTGGCTCGGGTTCCGGCTCTGGCTCAGGCTCGGGTTCCGGCTCTGGTTCAGGTTCCGGCTCGGGCTCCGGCTCAGGTTCTGGTTCTGGTTCTGGCTCGGGTTCAGGCTCCGGCTCAGGGGTTGGTGCTGGCGCGGGCGTGCTGCCAGCTGCCGGGCCGTAAAGCGCCTGCGCGCCTTCAATATCGCCGTCGCCCAGCTCATCCGTCGAAATCGTCGGGTTCAGAATTTGGCTCGGGTCGTTGACATGGCCCAGTCCGATGGCATGACCGATCTCGTGCAGGGCAACCGCATAGAAATCGGTGCCGCCAGCCCCGTCCGGGGACCAGGTGCGCGGGTCGTCAAAGGTGATCTCGGCCGAGGTCAGCTCGGCGAACTCGCCGCCCCTGTTGATGAACGAATAGGAGGCAAGCCCCACCGTATTGCCCGATAACGGCGCGGCGGCGAAGGTAATGTCGGCAGGGTTGGCTACATCCGCCAGCTCAAAATCAATGCCCGAGACGTCTTCCCAGGCCTGAAAGGCGCTGGCCAATGTCTCGATGAATTCCTGCTCGGTGTAGAGACTTCGGTTGAAGTCCAGTTCCTGCACAAAGTTGCCCGGTGCCCAATAGACCGGGCCGCTGGCGGAGCCACCATCGGCCGGCCCCCATTTCTGTCCGTTCAGCGCAAACATACCATCCCCTTAAGTCAGCAAACGAGCAGGTAGCGGCAGCGCCCGGCTCGTTTTTTAATCTTGGTTACTAGAAAGAAATCAGTAAGGCGAAATTGAGGCAGAACCGATGCGGGGTGTTCATATCTGCCGATCTCGGCAGAGAATTGCACGAAAACCTGAGGTTATCGGCGATTTTCGGAGCGCGAGACGCAAAAAGGCGGGCCAATGCGGCCCGCCTTTCCGTGTCTGAATTATGTCAGGGCTCAGTTGCCCATCGCGTTATCCACGTTGATTGTGACGCTTGGACCCATTGTCGAAGACACGACGATCTTCTTCATATAGGTGCCTTTCGCGCCCGCTGGTTTGTTCTTCGACACAGCGCCCACAAAGGCCCGGACATTCTCGACCAGCTTGGCCTCGTCAAAAGACGCTTTGCCAACGCCCGCATGAACCACGCCGGCTTTCTCGACCTTGAACTGCACTTCGCCGCCCTTGGCGGCTTTGACAGCGGCTTCCACATCCATTGTCACCGTGCCCACTTTGGGGTTCGGCATCAGGTTGCGGGGGCCAAGCACCTTACCCAGACGGCCAACGATCGGCATCATGTCCGGGGTTGCGATGCAGCGGTCGAACTCGATCTTGCCGCCTTGCACGATTTCCATCAGGTCCTCGGCGCCAACAACATCTGCGCCAGCTGCCTTGGCCTCATCTGCTTTCGCATCACGGGCGAACACGGCGACGCGCACGTCTTTGCCGGTGCCATTTGGCAGCGCCACGACGCCGCGCACCATTTGGTCCGCATGGCGTGGGTCAACACCCAGATTCATGGCAATCTCGACGGTTTCATCAAACTTCGCCTTGGCGTTGTTTTTCACCAATGCCACGGCTTCCTCGACGGTGACGTCGCGCTTGCCTGCAAATTGCTCGCGGGCTGCGATTGTGCGTTTACCTTTAGCCATTACTTCACCTCGATGCCCATAGAGCGGGCCGAGCCCGCGATGATCAGCATTGCGCCTTCGATATCATTTGCGTTCAGATCCTTCATCTTCGCTTCTGCGATCTCACGCAGCTGCTTGGAGGTGACCGAACCCACGATCTCGCGCGACGGGGTGTTGGCGCCGGATTTCACCTTGGCGGCCTTTTTCAGGTAGTAAGACGCAGGCGGCGTCTTGATATCCATCGAGAAGGATTTGTCCTGATAATAGGTGATCACGGTCGGGCATGGGGCGCCGGGCTCCATGTCTGCGGTCTTGGCGTTGAACGCCTTGCAGAATTCCATGATGTTGATCCCGCGCTGACCCAGTGCGGGGCCGACGGGGGGCGATGGGTTGGCTTGACCTGCAGGAACCTGCAGCTTCATCGTGCCAGCGATCTTCTTGGCCATTGGCCTTCTCCTTTTCAAGCGCCCCGGAACGCGTTTCCGGGGTCAGGTTGCTTTGTGGTCCGGTGCCCGCACGCGTGCGCGCCGCCTCCCACATGATGCACGTCAGGACGTCTTGGTGACCTGCGTGAATTCCAGCTCGACCGGGGTGGCCCGGCCAAAGATCGAGACCGTCACCTTCAGGCGCTGGTTCTCGTCATCCACTTCCTCGACCATGCCCGAGAAGCCCTCAAACGGCCCGTCGGTCACGTTCACATTCTCGCCCACGTCAAACACGATGGTTGAGCGTGGGGCCTCCGCGCCTTCCTCGACGCGGCCCAGAATGGCCTGCACCTCGGCGTCGCGCATCGGCATCGGCTTGCCCTGCGGGCCCAGAAAGCCGGTGACGCGGTTGATCGAGTTGATCAGGTGGTAGCCCGCATCCGACATTTCCATATGCACCAGCACATAGCCCGGCATGAAGCGGCGCTCGGCGGTGACTTTCTTGTTGCGGCGAATCTCGATGACCTCTTCGGTCGGCACCAGCACCTCGCCGAAATCGTCCTGCAACCCGTTTTCCTCAACGGATTGGCGAATTTGCTCCGCAATCCGCTTTTCGAAATTGGAGAGCACGCTGACCGAATACCACCGTTTTGCCATTGTGCTGCGATCCCATTTGTTGCGCCGGGCCAGTCATCCCCGAAAATTCCGGTTATCTTTCAGCAGGTTAACTGTGGCCCGCCGAAACAAAAACAGCGCGCATCTCGAATCGACACGCGCCATCATGTAGTGTGAGCGGTGGATTACGCCGACACGCCCTGGAATTCAAGACCATGCGGGCCGAAAAAAGCGCGGTGCCGCAGCCGCGGCTAGAACAGGCCGAACACCCCGTTCAGGCCGGAACGGATGGCGAGATCAACAAGGCTGAAGAAGATCGATGTCAGCGTGGCCATGATGAACACCATCACGGTGGTCAACACCACCTCGCGGCGGGTGGGCCAGACCACTTTGGCGACTTCGGCGCGGGTCTGCTGGATAAATTGTGCCGGGTTGGTGAACGCCATCGGGCGGCCTCTTCGCTAAGGGTGCTGGGATGCAGATACGGCGGCAGGACCGGATTTGCAAGGGGCGGTGGTGACGCGATGCTCACCAAAAGGTGGGTTTTCAAATGTCATGGGCTGCGCATAGGCTGAAGCCGATCACGCCCAACCGGAGCCACCCCATGCGCCTGCCCCTGACTGTCTATGCTGCCCTTCTGGCTCTGTTGCTTGTCGCAGGTCCGCTATCCCTGCCCGTCACAGCCCAGCAGGCCGAAGCCGAAACCCCGGTCTCCGAGCCGCCCATGACGGTCACCCGGCTGGAAAGCATCATCACCGCGCTTGATCCCGAGACCCGTGGCAACGGCGCGCAGTTTCAGATGACCATCGAGGATGTTCCCATTCTCATTGTCACCGATTTCCGCGCCGACCGGATGCGGGCGATGGTGCCAATCCGGTCCGTCTCCGACATGACCGGCGAGGAGGTCATGCGCGTCATGCAGGCCAATTTCGACACCGCCCTTGATGCCCGCTACGCCATCGCGCAGGGCAGGCTGTGGGGGGTGTTCATCCACCCGCTCTCCCCGCTGGAGAAAGACCAGTTGATCTCGGGCCTTGGTCAGGCGGTCAATCTGGCGAAAACCTACGGCTCGCTCTACACGGGCGGGGCGATGAGCTTTGGCGGCGGCGACAGCGTGCCTTTGCAGCGCCAGTTGATCGACCGGCTGCTGGAGCGCGGCCAGGAAATCTAGCTCACACGCGGTGCAGCCGCGCAAACTCGTCCAGCATCAGCTGCATATAGCGCTCGCCGTGGCGGGTCATGCCGTCCAGCACCAGATCAACCTGCGCCAGATGGCCCGGCACCCGCGTATTGTGCAACGTCACCGGCGCGCCAACCTGATCGGCCCGCAGCGCCCCGATCCGGGCATTTTGCAGATGGATGATCCGGTCGCGCACCCCATTGATCATCAGGCAGGGTGGCCCCTCCTCGTTCAGCCGCCACGGCTGCACAAACGCCGATGAAATCGCCACAACCGCACCCGGTCGGCTGACCCGGTGGTGCCATTGCACAGGCGGATAGGCCAGCGCCAGCGCCGCCACGCCGCCCGACGAGACGCCCAGAATGCCCACCTTTGGCGCTTTGATACCAAGTGAGTGCCCTTCCCTCCAAAGAAACGAGACCGCCTTGGACAGATCCTCCACCGCAGCCATGAAGGCCGGGCCATACAGCCTCGGCGACAGGGTCAGGCCCACCTTCCTGCTGCGCGCCATGCAGCGCTCGATAGAGGCCTGATCGCTTGCGCTGAACGCCCGTGCAGGCGTGTCTAGCCGGTAGCTGACCGAGGCCAGCGCAAACCCCGCTTGCGTGAAATGTCTGGCGAAATGCAGCGCCTCGACATGGTCCCGCCCGCCTTTGCGAAACCCGCCGCCATGCGCATAGATCACGCAGGCCTCCGCCTGCAGGCTGTCGGGCAGATACAGATCCAGCGATAAATGGGCGTCGCCATCATAGACGATGTCAGGCAAAGACTTCATACGATTTCAACTCGGAAACAGGGCTCGGGGCGGAGCTTACCATATAAGTGCGAAATCCGAGGAAATAAGTGGCAGGGGATGAGAGACTCGAACTCACGACCTTCGGTTTTGGAGACCGGCGCTCTACCAACTGAGCTAATCCCCTGCACTTGGGCGATGTGTTACGCAAGCCGCCTGCGCTTTGCAAGTATCTACTCGCATCATTGGCAAAACTCGGGCGGGCCCGCCGCGCGCCGGATCACTATTGGATCACCAACAGTTCACAAAGGATTGGTTGGTCTCGCACCACATCTGGGGCGTAATCTCTCGCGCAAGGAGGTCACCATGCCACACAACACCGACACCAAAACCCTGCCCCTCACACCGCCGCTGTCTCGCCGCGCGTTCATCGGCACCACCGCCCTGTCTGCGATGGCCATCGGCGCAGCCAGCAAGGCCTACCCCGCAGCCCCGTCAGCCAAGCTTGAAATGACGGAAGGCGGCGGCTTTTCCTATGAGGTCAATCATTCCGAGGCCGAATGGCGCGAGATGCTGTCTGATGACAGCTATTTCGTGCTGCGCGAAGGCGCGACGGAGTTGCCCAAAAGCAGCCCCCTCTGGAACGAGACCCGCGCCGGCATGTATCGCTGCAAAGGCTGCGATCTCGACGCGTTTGACGCCGCCTGGAAAGTGCCTCTGGACAAGGGCTGGGTGTTCTTCACCCATTCGCAGACCAATGCCGTGCTGACCGGCATTGACGGCCCCGTCCCGCAATATGGCAACGCCATGACCAGCGACGCCGCCTTCTTCGAGGTGCATTGCCGCCGCTGCGGCAGCCATCTGGGTCATTTGCTGACCGTCGAACGCCAGCAGGTCCATTGCATCAACGGCGCGGCTCTCAACTTCATACCGGCCGCCGCCTGAG
>CALFWN010000224.1 GCA_937928335.1 uncultured Litoreibacter sp.
TGCCAAAGCCCCGCGCGCTCCAGCACATGCACGGAGGGTTGCAGAAACGCGGTTGATCTCAGGTCAGAGCCTTCGGCCTCCCGCTCGGTCACGGGCGGGGTGGGGTCCACGCAGATCACGTCGAACCCGTTGGTGCCAAACAGGCAGGCGGCGGTTAGCCCGGCCACCCCCCCGCCCGATATCATGATCTGTGTGCGCGTGCTCATGGATTGAAACCTAATCTGCCGTGACGCGGTGCCAAGGTTCAATCGACCAGCTGCGCCAGAAAGCCGCTGAGGTCATCAGTGTGGTGATGGATATGCGCGGCAGGCTCGCGGGTTGGGGCGACATGCACCGTGCGCAGCCCAAGCGCGTGGGGCACAGCCAGATTGCGGGCCTCATCTTCGAACATGGCGGCGCGGGTGGGGTCGAAACCTGCAAGGCCGAACACTTGCGCGAAGGCTGCGGCCTCCGGCTTGGGGCGGTAGCCTGCATGTTCGACGCCGTAAATGTCGTCAAAGAGTCCATCCAGCCCGCGCGCGGCCAGCACATTGCCTGCATAGGGCGCAGAGCCGTTGGTGTAGATGATCTTGCGGCCGGGCAGGTCGGTGATGCGCTGACGCAGGGCAGGGTCGGGGGCAAGGATAGAGAAATCCACATCATGGACATCGATCATGAACGGCTCGGGATCAAGGTTATGCTCGGCCATCAACCCGGCCAGCGTGGTGCCGTATGTGCGCCAATACTGCGCCCGGAGGCGGTCGGCCTCTGTCTGGTCCACATTCAGCGCGTCCATCACATAGGCCACCATCCGCGCCTCGATTTGGTCGAAGAGCCGCATATGGGGCGGGTAGAGCGTGTTGTCGAGGTCAAAAACCCAGGTGCGCACGTTGGAAAAAGCGTCTTTCATGGGCGGACCCTACTTGGCACGGATCACAAGGCAAAGGCGGAAATGCTTGCCGCATGGGGCGGGCTTGTCTAGCGTCGCTGCGGCAGAGGGGCTGGGCGCGGAGCAGGAATTCGAGAATGGCAAAACCAGTAGAGAGCGCGACCTATAAGGCGATTTTGAACGCCATTGATGTCGGTGTCTACAAGCCCGGCGACCGGCTGGTGGAAAGCGAGCTGGCCAGCCGCTTTGGCGGCTCCCGCACGCCCATTCGCGAGGCCTTGCAGCGGCTGGAGACGCAATCGCTTTTGGCCCGTGACGGGCGCTCGCTTATTGTGGCCTCGCTTGATCATGACCAGATGGCGGAGCTTTATGCCGTGCGGGGCGCGCTTGAGGGGCTTGCAGCGGAACTGGCCGCCCAACATGCGGCACCTGAAGAGATCAGCGTGCTCTACAAGATGGTGGAGGAAGACCGCGGGATTTTGGATGACCCGACCAGGCTGTCGCAATCCAACCGCAGGTTCCACCGCCAGCTGCACCGCGCGTCGCATAACCGCTATCTGGTGCAGCAGCTTGATCTGGTCTACCGCTCGATGGCGCTGCTCGCGACCACCTCGCTTGCGGTGGACGGGCGCGGAGCGGTGGCGCTGGACGAGCATTTCGGCATCGTGACTGCGATCGAGGCCCGTGATGCAAAGGCCGCGTCCAAAGCGCTACGCGACCATCTTTCGATTGCTTACAAAACGCGGCTCCAGATCGACGCTCGGACTGACCTCTAGCTCGCTCTCGGCCTCGCTGATGCCATGCTCCGTCTTGTCCCAGAAATAGGGTTTCCACAGCACCTCGATGAGGCCCTTGTAAGCGGCCAGCGTGGCCAGCATGAAATAGGCGGGCAGGGTGAACACCCAGATCAGTGCCGGGCGATGTGTCAGCTTGGCATAGGCGAATGTAAACAGGATCAGGGTGAGCAGCTCGCAGGCCACAAACAGTATCGCGAGCTGAACCATTTGCTCGGGTGCCAACCCTCCGATGGTAGGCATGGCCCCGGCGGTGAAAATATAGCCCATGTTCCACCACAAAACCGGCGCCAGCGAGAAAGAGACAAGTGTGCCGAGAAACAGGATCTGAAAGCCAAGAAATTTCCAGGCGCCCAACTCCCGAAACAGCCTGAGCGGGTGGCGCATATGGGTGCACCAGGTCATCGCGTAACCCTTCAGCCAGCGGGACCGTTGCTTGACCCAGGGCCAAAGCCGGTTATTGGCCTCCTCACGGGTGACGGTCTCGATCATTTCGCAGCGGTAGCCGTGCCGCGCCAGCCTTATGCCCAGATCCGCATCCTCCGTCACGTTATGCGCGTCCCAGCCACCAAGCGAGACCAGCGCGTCGCGGCGAAAGAACAAGGTAGTGCCGCCCAGCGGTATGGCGAAGCCCAGCCGTTGCAACCCCGGCAGCATAATCCGAAACCACCCGGCATATTCAAAGCTGAAACACCGCGCGAGCCATCCGGCGCGGGGGTTATAGAAGCTCAGGATACCTTGCAGGCAGGCCAGCTTCGCGTCGCTGGCGGCAAAACGGCGTGCCACTTTGTAAAGCTGGTCGCGGTCTGGCGCGTCTTCGGCATCATAGACCCCGATCACGGCCCCGGAGGTGAAATCCAGCGCATAATTCATTGCCCGTGGCTTGGTTTTGAGCGTCCCGGTGGGCACGTTGATCACCCGCATCCCGCTGGGCAGGGTGATGCCATGTATCGCCTGCCGTGTGACGTGATCATCCGCCTCTGTGACCAGACATATCTCCAGCAGGGGCGCTGGGTAATCCAGCTTGCTGAGCCGCTTGATCAGGGAGGCCGCGACATTGGCCTCCCTGAAGAGCGGAACGAGGATTGAGATTTTGGGCAGAGGGCCGTCTCTGGACCACGGCCTGTGGCTGAATTCATAGGCAGGTCTGCCCCCGCGACGGGCCGCAATAAGGCAGGCACCCTTGAGGCAGGTGTTGACCAGCAGGGAGATCGTCGCGACCCAGAACAAGGTCGTACCCAGCGGCGCGAAAAGTCCGACCAGCACAAAAAGCGCCAGAGCCACGAAGACAATCGCGCCGCGCTGCACAGACCAGCCACGGCAGCTTTCACTGATGGGGGTACGTTCCTCGGCGCGTTTGCTCAGGGCCTCCGGGAAGCGTCGGGCGATGACCTGCTCCAGCTGGCGTGCCTCGGCCAAGGCGGCGCGGGCTGGCTGCACCTCGCGCGGCAACCCGCGCAACAGTTCGGCAGCCTTGTTTGGGTGGGCGCAGGCGAAAACCGTCACGGCCCCCTGTCTGCGCCAGGGTATGATCTTATTGTCGATGCACTCGTCGGCGCCAAGCAGCTTTGCCAGTCTCGGGTCGGGTGGCATGCGCCCAAGATCGAGGATCGCCGTGCCGTGCATTCGCGACAGCGCCCGCGTCACGGCGGAGCGGCTGACCATGCCCTTGCCGACGATGATTTCCCCCAAAGGGGCGGCTTGCCGGCGCTGGTCACGCAAAGCGGCCGTAAGCTGGCTTTGGGTCAATGCACCAGTTTGCAGCAGCACCTCCCCCAGCCGCGCGGGCGCAGGTGAGAGCACCGGGTCGGCAGCACGCGGGGCGCGGTAGACCCGCAAATTGAAGAGGGGGGCGTTCATGGTGGTCGGCTCTAAATCTGTCTCAGAACAAGGTCTCAGACAGGGTGACCCGACTTGGTTAAGCCCGCGTTAACAGGGGTTTAGGCTTGCTGGAGCGTCCCGTTTTGCGCGGCGCGGTTGGCCATCGCCTGCGCGAACCGCTCGAACAGGTAGTAGCTGTCTTGCGGGCCGGGGGAGGCCTCGGGGTGGTATTGCACCGAGAAGACCGGCTTGCCGTCCAGCTTGATGCCACAATTGGAGCCGTCAAACAGCGACACATGGGTCTCGCTTACGCCCTTGGGCAAAGTTTGAGCATCGACGGTGAAGCCGTGGTTCATCGAGGTGATCTCAACCTTGCCGGTGTCGTGGTCTTTGACAGGGTGGTTGGCCCCGTGATGGCCGTGGCTCATCTTGATGGTGCTGGCCCCCAGGGCAAGGGCAAGCATTTGATGCCCCAGACAGATGCCAAACACGGGCAGATCGGTTTTGTCCAGCACATCGCGGATCATCGGCACCGCGTATTCACCGGTTGCCGCCGGATCGCCCGGGCCGTTGGACAGGAACACACCGT
>CALFWN010000225.1 GCA_937928335.1 uncultured Litoreibacter sp.
GCCCAGCCCCGCAGAAATCCCGCGCCAAATGAGCCGTATTGCCCCCCCGCTGACAGGGACAGGACGTCAATCACAATGGGCGCGGGCTTGGCCCCCGGAGAGGCAGGCGCCCGCAAAGCAGGTGCCAGGGACTGGCGCAGCCCATCCAGCATACTGGGACCGACGCTGTCGGCATCCAGCGCCATGCTTGGCAAAGTCGCACGGCCCGTATCTGTCGGATCAAAACTGGATTGAGACGTGGCGCCCGCGTAAGACCCTGCAACCGCGCTGCACATAAGCCCTTCGCCCCGTTCCAAAGCACATCCGGCAACCCCCATTGCTGCAAGAAACGCCAACACTATTCTTGGGAGACCAGTCATTTTTCGAACCTCAGAACCTCTTGTAGACGGCGTTGAGAATGAATCGGATTTGCGTTGCGGGCCACCCCCTGACCGGGATGGCCCGCGCTTTTCTGCCTATGAGCAGCTTGGCGTGATGCTGTTCTCAGCCGCGAAGGCTGCGGAGTCTTCATCCACCAATGCGCCGATAACGTCCTGATCGGAGGCCTCATAGCCTGTGATCAGGTTCCATTCACCGGCAGCCGCATCCCACTGGGCGACAGCACCAAGGCCGTTGCCGCCGTGGTTTTCGCAGGACACGGTGAATTCCGGCCCAAAGCCCGGCAGACCAAGCTCGCTCATTTTGGCCTCGGTGATCTCCAGGGCCTCCATGCCGTCGCGCATCATCGCAGGGGTGATGTCGGCGGTGCCGTGGATGGCCTGCGCGGTCTTGGCGGCTTCGGCGGCCAACATCGCGGCGTACATGCCCCGGTTATAAAGCGCCGTGCCGATCTGATCGCCGGCACCGGCAGCCTTGCCCGCATCGACGACATATTGCTGCAAGTCGTCAAACAGCGGGTAGTCCTTGCCAAGATTGTGGAAGGTCAGCGCCTTGTAGCCATTGGCACCGTCGCCCGCAGGCAGCACGTCATTTTCAGAGCCGGACCACCAGATGCCGATGAATTTGTCCATCGGGAAGCGGATATTGGCGGCCTCCTGAATGGCCACCTGGTTCATCACGCCCCAGCCCCACATCAGCACATAGTCAGGGCGCTGCTGGCGGATTTGCAGCCATTGCGACTTCTGCTCCTGGCCGGGATGGTCCACGGCCACCTCCATCAGCTCGAAGCCGTGCTTGCCGCTCAGCTCGCTCAGCGTGCGGATCGGCTCCTTGCCATAGGCGGAGTTGTGATAGACCAGCGCGATCTTCTTGCCGCTGATATCGCCGCCATTCTCGTCCAGAATGTGGTTCACCGCATGGCTCGCCCCGTCCCAGTAATTGGCCGGGTAGTTGAAGATGTTGGAGAACACCGCGCCGTTCTTGGCCGATGTCCGGCCATAGCCCATCGAATGCACCGGGATGCCGTCAGCCGTCGCTTTCGGGATCAGCTGGTAGGTGATGCCCGTGGAGAGCGGCTGGTAGACCAACGCGCCTTCGCCTTTGGTGGCCTCGTAGCATTCCACACCCTTCTCGGTGTTATAGCCGGTTTCGCATTCGATCACCTTGACCGCCACGCCGCCAATGCCGCCATCGCGCTCATTGAGCAGGGTGAAATAGTCCTCATAGCCATCCGCAAACGGGATGCCGTTGGCCGCATAAGGCCCGGTGCGGTAGCTGAGCGACGGAAATACCAGATCCGCCATCACCGGGCTCGCCGCCATCACGGCTGCCGTTGCCATTGTCAAAAGTCTCATAGTCTTAATCCTCCCATTGGATTGGTTGATGGATCGGGCGGGGTTGGTCCCACCTCTCGTTGGTTAATGCGGGAACGGCCAAAGCCGTAACTTCTCCTTCGCCAGCCGCCAAAGCTGCGCCAGCCCGTGCGGCTCCATGATCAGGAACATGATGATCAGACCACCCGAGACGATAAACTGCAAATGCGCCGCCAGGTCGGTGGGCCAGCCCAGCCCTCCCACGAAGACGTTTTTCAAAAACACCGGCAAAAGCACCATGAAGGCCGCCCCGGCAAAGGAGCCGAAGATCGAGCCCAGCCCGCCGATGATGATCATGAAAAGCACCAGAAACGACTTGTCGATCCCGAAGCTTTCGCCCACCTCGGCCGCCCCCAGATAGACAGAGAAGAACAGCGCCCCGGCAATGCCCACGAAAAAGCCCGAGACCATGAAGGCGGTCAGCTTGGCGCCCATCGGGTTCACCCCGATGATCTCGGCCGCGATATCCATGTCGCGGATCGCCATCCAGCGCCGCCCGACCGAGCCGCGCGTCAGGTTGCGCGCAATGATGGCACATAGCGTCACAAAGACCAGACAGATCAGATATTTCGCCCAGGCCTCCGTGTTCGGCCCGGTCACGATGATGCCCAGCACCGAGCGCTCCGGCGCGGAGATCTGCCCCGAGGCGGAGTAGTTGTAAAACCACCCGACCTTGTTGAAGAGCCAGACCAGAAAAAACTGCGCCGCCAGCGTCGCCACCGCCAGATAGAACCCTTTGATCCTCAGGGAGGGCAGGCCAAACAAGGTCACCACAGCGGCCGTGATGCCGCCGGATAAAAGCACATGGATCACAATAGAGACGTCAGGGAAGGCCGTCATCAGCTTGTAGCAGCTATAGGCCCCCACAGCCATGAACGCCCCGGTGCCCAGCGACACCTGCCCGCAATAGCCCGTAAGAATGTTCAGCCCGATCGCCGCGATTGCATAGATCAGAAACGGCACGAACACCGCATTCGCCCAGTAGTCATTGATGATGAAGGGGATCACCAGAAAGGCCACCGCAAGCACCACATAATAGCGATAGCGGTCAAACCGGATCGGAAAGGTCTGGCTGTCCTGCGGGTAGGTGGTCGAGAAATCGCCGGATTCACGGTAGAACATCAGGACGCCCCTCTGGCTTCGTTTTGGCAGAAATACTCATTCTTGGGTTTCGGGTGGGTGGGACTCGTCGCGTCTCGCGCGACGGTGTCACCCAACCGAACCATGTCATCCGGGTCATCCGGGGCTCCGCCCTTTAAGCGGCTCAAACACTCCGCCGGAGCCTTGGCAAGACGCCACTTAAACCCTCTCAATGATCTTCTCCCCAAACAGGCCCTGCGGGCGAAACACCAGAAAGATCAGCGCCAGCACATAGGCAAACCAGTTCTCGGTCGCGCCACCCACCATCGGGCCGATCAGGAACTCGAACAGCTTCTCGCCCACGCCAATGATCAGCCCGCCGACAATCGCACCGGGGATCGAGGTAAAGCCGCCTAGCATCAGCACCGGCAGGGCTTTGAGCGCAATCAGCGACAAGGAGAACTGAACGCCGGATTTCGCACCCCACATGATGCCCGCCACCAGCGCCACAAAGCCTGCAATCGACCAGACCAATATCCAGATGAAGTTCAGCGAAATGCCGACAGACAAGGCCGCCTGATGGTCATCTGCCACAGCCCGCAAGGCGCGGCCTTGTTTGGTATATTGCGAAAACGCAATGAGCACGCCCACCAGAATGACCGCTACGATGGTCGCGGAAATATCCAGATTGTCGATGAAAAACCCGTAGCCAAAAGCCTCAAAGGTGGTCACGTCAATCCAGTCATTGATCCCTTGCGGCAAGCCGATATCAAGCTTCTTGATCTCGGCGCCCCACATGATGTCGCCGATACCCTCCATGACAAAGGCCAGCCCAATGGTCGCCATGAACAACAAGATGGGCTCCTGGTTGACCAGATGCCGGAAGATGAATTTCTGTACCGCCCAGGCCAGCCCGACCATCACAACCATAGTCATTGCGATGGCAAGCAGCGCCGGGACATGCCAGCCAAAATGGTGAATATCCGTGCCGAAGATCGCGTTGATCAGATGCGAGAACGGGACCTGCCCTTCCATGATCCCCACAAGCGTCAATGCGGCAAACAGCGCCATGACCCCCTGGGCATAGTTGAAAATGCCCGAGGCCTTGTAGATCAGCACAAAACCCAGCGCCACAAGCGCATAGAGCACCCCGGCCATGAGGCCGTTGAGGATCACCTCCATCGCGAAAAGAAACTGGTCCGGCATCAGATGCACCCCCGCATTGCCAACATTCCAATAGCCCTGTGTCGGGGCGCTGCCACATCAAACCGCACGGCCCGGTGCTCATAGCCAAGACAGGCCACCCGCACAAAACCCAACCCGTTTTGCCAATGCCCGGCCATCGGTCAGCTCTCCAACTCGGTTTCAAGCGCGCGCATCTCGACGCCCCCTCTCGTGCGGCGCATTTGCACGGCAATGACAGGCTCAATCCACAGATTGCTCTTCAGCGCGATACCGTTCTCACTTGGCATGTCCGGGTCGCTCACATAGCGCGCATTGGCCAGTTGCGCATCGGCCCAAGCCTCGAACTGCGCCACTGCCGGACCCTCCGGCTGGAAAATCCGGCACGCGGCAAACCCGTCTTCCGGCTCTGCCTCCAGGATCAGGATCGCGCCGCTTTGCAACCCGGAAAACGCGGTCTCGCCCTGTTGCAGACCCGGCAGGGCGACCGGGCTCAAATTCACAACCTGAGACGGAAATCCGTTCTCGAACGGCGTCAGGCAACGGTCCTGAAACTCCTCCCAGGCGCCGGCCTGGGCGCCATTTGTCATGGCCACTGCCATAAGCGCGGCGGCCCAGAGCGTCACGACGGGTTGTGTACGGATTGTGTACGGGATGTGTACGCGGTTTTTAGTCATGCGACACCCCAAGATAGGCGTCGATCACCTCTTGATTATTGCGCACTTCGTCGGGCGTGCCATCGCCAATTTTCTTGCCGTAATCCATCACGACCACCCGGTCGCTCAGGTCCATCACAACACCCATATCATGCTCGATCAGCGCAATCGTGGTGCCAAATTCATCATTAACATCAAGGATAAAGCGCGACATATCCTCTTTTTCCTCGACATTCATACCCGCCATTGGCTCGTCCAAAAGCAACAGCTTGGGCTCCGCCGCCAGCGCCCGCGCCAGCTCGACACGCTTTTTCAAACCATAAGGCAACCGGCCCACCGGGGTTTTGCGAATTGCCTGAATTTCAAGGAAATCAATAATCTTTTCAACAGCTTCCCGGTTTTCCACCTCTTCCCGCTCTGCCCTGCCACGCCAAAGCGCCTGAGAGAATAACCCCGTTTCCATATGGGTCAGCCGACCTGTCATGACATTGTCGAGAACGCTCATCCCATTGAACAAGGCGATGTTCTGAAATGTCCGCGCGATGCCCTGTTTGGCCACCTGATAGGGTTTCATCGTCGGACGACGCGACCCACGAAACCAGACCTCCCCCTCCTGAGGGTGATAGAAGCCCGAAATCACGTTCAGCATGGAGGATTTCCCGGCGCCATTCGGGCCAATAATGGCGCGTATCTCTCCTTCATGGATGTCAAAGGAAATATCGCTGATCGCCACCACGCCGCCAAAGCGCAGGGTGATATTCTTCATCTCCATCAAGGTGTTGCCGATCTGACGGCCATCCGCCGTGACGTAGTTCCCACCGCTCATATCATTCATTTCCTGGCCTCACGGGATGGTGGGCGGGGCGAAGGTGAAACCGAGCGTAAGCACATCATTCCGCAGCCACCGCAACCGGCGCAAACACTCTGGCGTCCCGCAATTCCAATGTCGCCCTGATCGACCCTTTGCGCCCGTCCTCATAGGTCACTTCCGTCTCGGTCGAGACATTTGATGACCCGTCATAAAGCGCCGCAATCAGGTCGGCATATTTCTCTTCAATGATCCGCCTGCGCACCTTCAAGGTCCGCGTCAGCTCCCCGTCATCGGCATCCAGTTGCTTGTGCAACACCAGAAAGCGGTGAATCTGGCACCCCGCCAACATCGGGTCCTCAGCGACAGAGGCATTCACCTCCTCCACATGGCCCTGGATGGTTTCCAACACCTGAGGATGGCCTGCCAGTTCCTGATAGGAGGAATAGGCAATATTGTTGCGTTCCGCCCAATTGCCCACCGCTGTCAGGTCGATATTGATGAACGCCGCGCATTTGTCGCGCCCGTTGCCAAACACCACGGTTTCCAGAATGTTGGGGAAGAATTTCAGTTTGTTTTCAACGTATTTCGGCGCGAACAACGCCCCGTCCGCCATTTTGCCCACATCCTTGGCCCGGTCAATAATCCGCAGATGGCCGGAGCCTTCCTCGATGAAACCCGCGTCACCCGTCGCAACCCAGCCCTCGGCGTCCTTGGTATCCGCCGTGCTTTCGGCGTTCTTGAAATACTCCACAAACACACCCGGCGAGCGGTAGAAGACCTCGCCATTCTCAGCGATTTTCAGTTCCACACCCGGCGACGCAACACCAACGGTATCAGACCGCACCTCGCCATCCGGCTGCTGTGTAATGAACACGCAGGCCTCTGTCTGGCCGTAAAGCTGCTTCAGATTGATCCCGAGCGAGCGGTAGAAGTCGAAAATCTCCGGCCCGATCGCCTCCCCGGCCGTATAGCCCACCCGCACGCGCGAGAAGCCCAGCGTATTTTTCAAAGGCCCAAAGACCAGCAG
>CALFWN010000226.1 GCA_937928335.1 uncultured Litoreibacter sp.
GCGCGGCGCGGTCTTTGTCGAGGTTGGCAACTGGCTGCGCGCGCAATGGTTCCCCATCGAGGGGGAGACCCATTGGCGTCAAAGCGTGGACCGCGAGGTGCGCGCCACCCGTGCCTCTGTCGGCGTGTGTGACTGCACCACGCTGGGCAAGATCGACGTGCAAGGCAGCGATGCCGCCGCCTTCCTGAACAAACTCTACTGCAACGGATTTGCCAAACTGGCGGTCGGCAAGACCCGCTACGGGTTGATGCTGCGCGAGGACGGGATCGCGATGGATGACGGCACCGCCGGTCGTCTGGCGGAGGATCATTTCGTGGTCACCACCACCACGGCCAACGCGGCGAAGGTCTACCAGCATATGGAATTTGTGCGCCAATGCCTGTTCCCCGATATGGATGTGCAGCTGATCTCCACCACCGAAGCCTGGGCGCAATATGCGGTCGCTGGGCCAAATTCCCGCAAGCTGCTGCAAAAGATCGTGGACGCGGAGTTCGACATCTCGAACGAGGCCTTCCCCTTCATGGCCTGCGCCAACATCACCGTCTGCGGCGGGTTGCGGGCGCGGCTGTTCCGCATCTCCTTCTCCGGCGAGCTGGCCTTCGAGATTGCGGTGCCCGCCCGCTACGGTGACGCGCTGATGCGCAGGCTGATGCGCGAGGGCGAGGAATTCGACGTCACCCCCTATGGCACAGAGGCCCTTGGCGTGATGCGGATTGAGAAAGGCCACGCGGCAGGCAACGAGCTGAACGGCACCACCACCGCGCTGAACCTCGGCATGGGGCGCATGGTCAGCAAGCCCAAGGACAGCATCGGCTCGAAACTGTCCGAACGCCCCGGCTTGAACGAAGAAGACGCGCTGATGCAGGTCGGGATCAAACCGCTCGACGCGTCGCAAAAGGTCACGGCAGGCGGGCATTTGATGAAGGCCACAGGCCCGGTCGATGCGACCCATGATCAGGGCTATGTCACCTCCGCCGCCTTCTCTCCCGAGCTTGGCAGCATGATCGGGCTGGGCTTTGTGAAAAACGGCGCGGCGCGGATGGGCGAGCATATGCGGCTGGTCTCCCCGGTGACGCAGCTGACAGTCGAGGTAGAGATCACCTCCCCCCATTTTGTCGACCCCGAAGGAGCGCGCGTTCGTGCATGATCTGCCCCCCATCACCCCGCTGGGCGGGACCGAGCCGCAAAGTGTCACCGTGGCCGGTCTGACCTGCACAGAGCAATGCGACCTTGCCCTGGCCTCCGTCGCGGCGCGGCTTGGCAAAGAAAAGAACTGCGCCGCTGCATTGAAACATCTGCTGGGCCTTGAGGCTCCCGGTGCAGGCAAGGCGCTGCTCTCCGCGCCCTACTCCGCCGTTTGGGCAGGGCCGGATCAATGGATGCTTGGCGCGGATATCGCAACCCATGAAGATATCGCGGCACGGGTAAAAGACGCGCTGAAAGACAGCGCCTCGGTGACGGAACAGACTGACGCATGGTGCTGTTTCGACCTGTCCGGCGAGGGCATCGCGCCGGTCATGGAGCTGCTCTGCAACATCGACATGCGCCGCATGACCAGCGGTGACGCCACCCGCACCACCATCCACCATCTGGGCTGCTTCGTGGTCTGCGGTGATCCCGATAGCTTCCTGCGCATCCTCGGACCACGCGCCTCCGCAGGCTCGCTGCATCACGCGGTCCTGACGGCAATGCACTCAGCGCCTTGATCGCATGGCCAGACAGCAGTCAATTCAAGCTCTATAGAATAAGGTGGTGGCGGACAGACAGGGATTCGAACCCTGGAGACGGTCTCCCGCCTACACACTTTCCAGGCGTGCGCCTTCGACCACTCGGCCACCTGTCCGTAACGCGGGGTTTACCCAAACCTGCCCTGGTTTTGCAAGCGCTTTCCGTAGCCCCTCATCCCATCTTTCCATGTTCCCAAATATCCCCGCCGGAGGCAGGCAACATCACCAAAGGCCTGCGGGTGGCAAATCAGGCGTCGCCTCGCCAATGCCTGTAAACTGGAACGCGCGGTAGCGCCCATTTGGATTGCTCAGGCGCCGTCGCGGGCCTTGCGCGGCTTGGGCACGGGCGCCCCGCCCGGCAGGGCCTCGGGGTTGCGCAGCCAGACATCGCGCTGCGCGAAGGGGATCTCGATACCCTCCTCGGCAAACCGTTTGGCAATCTGATGGTTGATCTCGGAGGGCGCCTGCATCACGTAATTCACATCCCGCAGGATGGCGCGGATCTCGAAATTCAGGGAATCCGCGCCAAACCCTACAAAGAACACATTGGGCGGCGGGTTCACGATCACCTGCGGATGGGCCTCCGCGATCTCGCGCAGGATGCTCTCCACATGGCGTGTGTCGGTGCCATAGGCCACGCCCACCGGCACAATGATGCGGCCCGTCAGGTTGCCCTTGGTCCAGTTCGTCACCGAGGTCGAAATCAGGTCTGCATTGGGCACGATCACGTCGCGGCGGTCAAAGGTCTCGATCCGGGTGGCCCGCACCGAGATGTCGCGCACCACGCCCATCGTGCCGCCCACCTCGATCCAGTCGCCCTCGCTGATCGGGCGCTCCACCAGCAAGATGATGCCCGAGACGAAATTCGACACGATGGTCTGCAACCCGAAGCCCACGCCAATGGACAAGGCACCCGCAACAATCGCCAGCGAGCTCAGATCAATCCCCGCGCCGGTTATCGCCAACAGCCCCGCCAGGAAAATCCCCACATAACCCACGCCCGAGACCACGGCATTGCGCCCGCCAATATCAATCTTGGTCTTGGGCAGCACCTGCGTCTTCAGCGTGCTTTGCGCCAGCCGGGTCAGCGAATAGCCCAACACGAAAATGACGGCGAAGGTGACGAAATCCGCAGGCGAGATGCGCGTGCCCCCCAGCTGCACCCCGGCAGAGACAACGGCCCAGCTTTCTTTCAGGTCTGCCAGCCGCGCGCCCCAGATCAGCGCCAGAACCGGGATTGCAAGGATCGCCAGAACAAAGCCGATCAGCACCGGGATCAACCCGTTCACCATCCCCTCATCCTTGAAGACCATCGCATAGACGTCGCGCACAAAGCGTTGCAACACGCCCAGCACCGCAAACAGGGCAAGCGTCAGCACGGTGGAAAACACCAATTGCCCGCCAGCGGTCACATAGCCGATTGCAGCGGCAAGCGGCCCGATCACCGCGACCGCCATCGCGCCGCGTCCCAATGCTTTGCTCACAAGATGGGTCCGGCCTGCTGCGGCCGCGCTCTCGCTTGTCTCTTGCGCGGGGATCAAGGCCGCGCGCAGCACAATCTGGCCCAGCCGGTAAAGCGCCCAGCCCGCGAAGACAATCACCGGGAAATGCAGAACCGACAGCACGCCTGGCGTCAGAAAGCTGCTCAGAAACTCGGTATCCGCCAGCAGGTTAATGCCCTGCTGCAAGGCCAGAAGCAGGCCCAGCAGAATGGTGTAGAACCGCCCGCCGCGCAATGCACGCCCCTCGATATTGAGCAAAGGCTCGGGCGGGTTGGCGCGGGGGAAGACCTGATTTGACAGCCAGCGCGCGGCGGCAAGATAGGTCACAATCGCGGCCAGTGCATAAAGCAGCTGGTCACCGACCGTGGCGGTCAGCTCGGTGGATTCGACCGCCGTGATCAGAAGCAACACACCAGAGACCGGCAGGATCACCCCAAAGATCGAGGCCAGAAACGTCCCCACCCGGAACGCGGCCCGCCCGTCCTTGCGCCGCGCCTTCAATTGCCGCAACCCGCGTTCGATCCAGACGCCGGAGCGGATCACGAGGACCAGCCCCAACAGCACCAGCATGATCGTATAAGGCAGGTCACGCCCCAGCGATGCCCGCGAGCCGCGTGAGGCATAATTATTGGCAATCTCGCCAAGGGAAACCTCGCCGATCAGCACCAGCGCAGCCACCGCCTTGGGCCAGCTCACCGGGTTCAGCGGTGTCGGATCAAACCGCAACACACGCTCGGCCTGTCGTTCGCGCACAATCTGGTCCAGTTGGGTGATCAGCCCGTTGGCACGGGTATAGGCCTCCTCGGCCGCCCGTACCGGGGCGAGCGCCTCGCCCAGTTCCTTGCCCAGCGTGTTGCGGCGCTCTGCAATCTCGTCAGGCTCGCTGGCCCCACCTTCGGGCGCGGGGCCAAGCGCCCCGATTTGTTCGCGCAGCGTGGCAATGCGCCGCGCGTTGATATCCTGCGCCTCCAGAAACCGCTCGCGCCGTTCGGCCAGATCGTTGCGCAGGGTCTCCAGCTCTTCATTGGAGGCACCGTCCGCGTCCAGCAGCCCCTCGGCCAGTCGCGCGTCGCGCTCCCAAATGCCGTAATCGGGCGCCGTGATCTGGGTGCCGCCCGCCTCCTGCCCCAACACGCCGGACGCCCCGCCGCCCGTCAGGGCAAAGCAAGCCAGCAGCAAGACAAGCAGGGCGCGGCGCATCACTCTTCGAAAACAGTCGGCAGGTTGCGGGAGGCCTCGGCCAGCCAGTCAGGATATGGCAGGCCCTTCTCTTTCAGGAAGTCGGGGTTCCAGAGCTTGGATTGATAGCGCGTCCCGTAATCGCACAGGATGGTGACGATGGTATGGCCCGGCCCCATATCGCGGGCCATGCGCACCGCCCCCGCCACGTTGATCCCCGAGGAGGCCCCAAGGCACAGGCCTTCGGTCTTCAGCATGTCGAACACATAGGGCAGCGCCTCCTCATCAGGCACCTGATAGGTGAAATCCGGGCTCAGCCCTTCAAGGTTCTTGGTGATACGCACCTGACCGATACCTTCCGCAATTGAGCCCCCTTCCATAGTTAGCTCACCTTTGGTGTACCAATCGTAAAGCGCGGCGCCCATCGGGTCGGCCAGACCGATCTTCACGCCTTTGGGCTGGAGCGCCATCGCCACGCCCGCCAGCGTCCCGCCAGAGCCCACCGCGCAGATGAACCCATCCACCTTGCCAGCGGTCTGCTCCCAGATCTCGGGGCCGGTTGTCTCGACATGGGCCTGACGGTTGGCGACATTGTCAAACTGGTTGGCCCAGATCGCCCCGTTGGGCTCCGTCTTGTCCAGCGCATGGGCCAGCCGTTCCGAATAGCGCACAAAATTGTTGGGGTTGCGGTAGGGCGCGGCGGGCACTTCCACCAGCTCCGCGCCAGCCAGCCGCAGCATGTCTTTCTTCTCCTGGCTTTGCGTCTCCGGGATCACGATCACCGTCTTGAACCCCATCGAGGCGCCCACCAGCGCCAGCCCAATGCCGGTATTGCCCGCAGTCCCTTCCACGATAGTTCCTCCGGGCTTCAACGCGCCGCTGTCAATCGCGTTGCGGATGATGGTCAGCGCGGGGCGGTCCTTCACCGACTGGCCGGGGTTCATGAACTCGCATTTGCCCAGAATGTCGCAGCCCGTGGCCTCCGAGGCCGCGTGCAGCCGGATCAGGGGCGTGTTGCCGATCAACTCGGCAAGGTTTTGTTTGGTGGTCATGTCAGGCCCCTCCCGGCAACATATGTCAGTGCTCAAACATCTAGGGCTGTGGCCGCGCGAACTCAACCAAAAGCGGCGTCAGGCGGCACCGCGCAACCGGTCGCGATGGGCGGCCAGCCAGAGTGCCGACATCACCAGCGGTCCGTTCTCGGCCTCGCCGCTGGCCAGCGCATCTTGCAGGCCATCAAACGACACCAGCATCGAGCGGATATCCTCCGCCTCGCTGTCCAGCCCGCCCACGCCTTCAACGCCGTCGGGCAGCTCCGCCAGCGCCACAAAGGAGGTCATGTATTCCGTGCACCCGCCGGGCGAGCTGTAATAGCGCGACACCAGATGCAGCGCCCCAAGCGTCAGCCCCGTCTCCTCCAGCGCTTCGCGTCGCGCGGTCTCTTCCGCGGTTTCGCCGGGGTCCTGACGGCCCGCGATGGCCTCCAGCGACCACGGGTTGGTGTCGCCGCGCAGATAGGCGCCGGTGCGGAACTGCTCGATCAACAGCACCCGGTCGCGCACCGGGTCATAGGGCAGAACACTGACCGCATCCGACATGACGAAAATCGCCCGCTCCGAGGGCGCAGGCATCGCGCCGTCAAACCGGCGGGCGGCGATGTCCAGCTCTTCCACGGCAAAGAAATGCGAATACGGCCTGCGCCGTGCCGCCACCGCAACGTCACGCCGGTCATGCGCACGCCGCAGCCGCGTCGGGGTCACCCGGAGGCGCGCATTCACCCGTTGCTGCGCCCGGGCACGGATGACCGGCATCCGCGCGGCAATCTGGGCAGGCGTGATCGTGCCAAAACCCTCCATGATCTCCAGAGCCGCCTCGCGCATCAGCGGGCCGTATCCGGCCTGCCAATCAGCCAAAGACCAGTCCTCCAGCGACCCGTCCTCAGTGGCCTCCTCTTCCTGACCCGCAGCCGGGCGGTAGACATGCGCAGGGCCCAGATCAAGCAGCGTTTCATGGCGGGTGTAGCCGTATGGGGCCTCGTAATAATCCAGCCGCGCCAGCTGCTCCGCGGTCAGGCCCCGCAGCACCAAACCTTGCGCGGTCTGGCCCTTGGCCTCCACCAATACAGGGTAGGATTGCCCCGCCGCACGGGCCACGTGCGCACCCGCAAGTGTTGCGTCGCAGGTATCAGGCGCAGCCCCCAAAACCACTTCCAGCAGGTCAGGGTCGCGCAGGGTTCCAAACAGAAAAACCGCGGGGTGCGGGCTCAGTGCCACTTCCTCTCCGCCCATTCGGCGATCAGGCCGGTCACCGCGCCGCCGATCAGGATCAGCCCCAGAATCTGCGACGTCAGCAGCAATGCGCCATATTCAAGCACAATGCCGAACATGCCCACAATCGCGTCCATCGGGCCGTCATATTGCAGCCGCATCGAGCGTTTCACCATCTCGCCAATGGCAAAGGTCAGCAGGGTGAAAAACAAGGCCACCGCCATGCCGTAAATGCCGGTATTGATGGCGTTGGTCCAGCCCCGGCCAATCAGGCGGCCCACGACTTTCCAGGCGCTCAGCGCGGGCACGATAATGCTGACAGGGTATAGATAGGGCGTCGGCTGGCCCTCGGGCAGCAAAGGCTTCACATAGCCTGCAATCAAATACCCTAGAAACGCGAAAATAAGCGCGGCAATGAAGCGTGCGGCTGTTGGCATGGCTCGGTGCCCCTCTGATGTGGCCCGCCGATTGATCCGGCTTCTGATTGGGCTCGTTACTATCGTTCAGAAGGCGCTCACTCCGCCCCCGTACCCGGTCTTGTCCCCGGCCTCGTCATCGTAATTTGTGTCACATCGCAGTTTCCACTCCAAAACGTCCCCGCGCAAGAGGTGAGATAAAAATTCCACATGCGTTGAAAACGTGCATCAAACCCCAGCGCGGCGACCTCGTCCCAGCGGTTGTTGAACACCTCATGCCAGCGCCGCAGCGTGTCGGAGTAGCTTTGCCCGAACTCGACAGAGCCTTTCAGTTGCAGCCCTGCCTTGGCAATCTCCTCGCGCAGCACGGTGGGGCTGGGCAGCATCCCGCCCGGAAAGATATATTTCTGGATGAAATCCACGCCGCGGCGATAGACCTCCCAGCGTTTGTCCTGCACCGTGATGATCTGCAATGTGGCGTGTTTGCCGGGCTTCAGCCTTTCGCGCACCGTGTCAAAATATACAGGCCAGTATTTTTCGCCCACCGCCTCGAACATCTCGATGGAGGCCACCCCGTCATAAAGCCCCCGCTCGTCGCGGTAATCCTGCATCTTGATGTCAACCATCTCGCTCAGACCCAGCCGCTCCATGCGGGCTATGGCGTAGTCATGCTGCTCCTGGCTGATCGTAAGCCCTGTGACCTTCAGCCCGCGCTCCTTGGCGGCGTATTCGGCAAACCCGCCCCAGCCGCAGCCGATCTCCAGCACGTGGTCGCCGGGCTGCACGCCCATCTGATCCACCATCGAGGCGTATTTGTTCTCCTGCGCCTTCTCCAGGCTTTCCTGACCCGTCTCGAATTTGGCCGAGCTGTAGGTCATCGTGTCGTCGAGCCACAGCGCGTAGAAATCATTGCCCAGATCATAATGGTAGCTGATATTCTTTCTGGCCTGCCGTTTCGAGTTCGACTGCATCCAGAACCGCAGCTTCTCATAGGCACGCACCAGCGTCATGCCGGGGTAGCCGTCATAGACATCGTCATTATCGGCGTGAACCAGATCCATGAAGGCCTGCAAATCGGGCGTTGACCACCACTCATCCAGATAGGCGTCGCAAAAGCCCAGATCCCCCTCGCGGATCAGCCGGGCGAACAGATCGTCATTGTGAACTGTGAACTCCGCCACGGGGCCGGGTTTCGGCCCCTCGGCGCGAAAGATGCGGCCATCTTCCAGCTTCATATCAAGCCTGCCATGCTCCACCTGCTGCGCAGTTTGAAACGCCTGCTTGAAATAGCGTGGCAAATTCTCCTGGCCCTGCGTCGACGTCAAAATGGTCATCGCGTCACCCTCCCCCCAGATTTTAGTGAGTTATACTATGCAGATAGCCCCTGCCCGCTCAAGTCCAATCACGTGGCGGTGTAGCGAGGTGGCGTGCACCGCCCTCTCAGGAGGTCTCGCGCTGTTGGTAGGCCTCAAGCGCGCGCGCGCGACCGTCAGGCAGGCTCACCACCGGTTCGGGATAACTATCCTCGGCGCTCAGGCCCCAGCTCTCGGGGATCGCGTCAAAATACTGATCCGCCACCGTGCCATGCACGCCGTAAGCCTCCGCCAGAAAACGCCGCCGATAGGCCGCGTCCCTGTCGAATTTCTCCGCCTGCGTGTCGGGATTGAACACCCTGAAATACGGAGCCGCATCCGGCCCCGACCCCGCAACCCATTGCCATCCCATCGCATTTGACGCGGGATCCCAATCGATCAGGCA
>CALFWN010000227.1 GCA_937928335.1 uncultured Litoreibacter sp.
TTCAATTTCTCAAGGGCCATTGTCAAAGAGGATTTCGACCGCGAGCGCAGCTTTGATCTGACCGTATCCACGCGGTTCTAGCGCCGTGGGTTGGCGTGCCCTTGCCCTGTGTATCGGCCTGCTGACCTCGTTCGGTGGGGCGGTACTGGCCCAGCAAGAGCCTGCACCCGGCCCGGTCTTTGCCCCGATCCTGACCCTCAATCAGGAACGGCTCTATTCCAACTCGCTGTTTGGCCAGCGGGTGCGCGACGATCTTGAGGCGGCCTCCGGGCTTCTGGTGGCCGAGAACCGGCGGATCGAGGCCGCGTTGGTTGCGGAAGAGGCGCAGCTGGTCACCGACCGCGCCACGATGGACCCCGCCAAGTTTCGCGAGCTGGCCGAGGAATTTGACGAGCGCGTCACCGGCATCCGCCGCGCCCAATCCGAAAAACGCGACGCCTTGCAGGAGGCGGCAGATGCAGAGCGGACGCGGTTTTTCGAGCTGGCCTTCCCGGTGCTGTTCGCGCTGGTCGAGGAAACCGGGGCGCTTGCCATCCTGAACCAGAATGCGGTGATCTTGTCCTCGCGCTCCATTGATGTCACCGACCGCGCGATTGCGCGCGTCAACGAAGAGATCGGCCCCGCGCTGCCCGAACCCATGCCCGATATCTCCCCGTCGCCGCGCCCCGAAGGCGAGGATGCCCCCGAGGAAGAACCGCGCGAAGACCCGCCCGAAGACCCGGCCCCGGCACCGCAGGATTGAAACAGCGCGTGACTTGTGCGCCCCCATCGGCGCTGCTAATTCTTGAGCCCGAGGGGGCGCCTGCCAAGGCCCACAAAAACTGCGGATAAGACGCGGACAAGAAGGGGCCAGATGACGGCCAGCAAAAAGAAGAGCGAGCACATGACCGACCTGCCCAACAGCGCCGATATTGACCTGATCCAGCGGATCATCCCGCACAGATACCCGTTTTTGCTGGTCGACAAGGTGGTGGATATCGCGCACGGCGTTTCGGCAAGGGGTATCAAGAATGTCACCTTCAACGAGCCGCATTTTCAGGGCCATTTCCCCGACGCGCCGATCATGCCCGGCGTCACCATCATCGAGGCTATGGCCCAGACAGCCGCCGTGATGGTCGGCGTCACGATGGATTTGGCCGACAAGAATATGCTGGTCTATTTCATGGCCATTGATGGCTGCAAGTTTCGCCGCAAAGTGGTGCCGGGCGATGTGTTGCAGATGGATGTCACGATCACGCGCGGCAAGCCGGGCGGCAAGGTCTGGAAGTTCAAGGGCGTGGCCCATGTCGAGGGGGAGATGGCGGCAGAGGCGGAGTTCACCGCGATGATGGACATGCCCAAGACATGAGCGGGCATATTCACCCCTCAGCCGTGATCGAGGACGGCGCGCAGATTGACCCCTCCGCCAAGGTCGGGCCGTTTTGCACGGTCGGGGCCAATGTGTCGCTGGCGGCGGATGTCGAGCTGAAAAGCCATGTGGTGGTGACCGGCAAGACCTCTGTTGGGGCAGGGACGATTGTTTTTCCCTTCGCGGTGATTGGCGAGATACCGCAGGATCTTAAATTCGACGGGGAGGAGACCCGGCTGGAGGTCGGCGCGCGCAACCGCATCCGCGAGGGGGTGACGATGAACACCGGCACTGCGGGCGGCGGTGGGCTGACCTCGGTGGGCGATGACTGCCTGTTCATGACGGGCGCGCATGTGGGCCATGACGCGATTGTCGGCAATGGGGTGATCATGGCCAATCAGGCCGCATTGGCGGGTCATTGCGTCATCGAGGATCATGTGATCATCGGCGGTCTGTCCGGCATCCACCAATTCGTGCGCATCGGGCGCGGGGCTATTATCGGCGCGGTGACGATGGTGACCAATGACGTCATTCCCTACGGGCTGGTACAGGCGCCGCGCGGCGATCTGGACGGGTTGAACTATGTGGGCCTCAAGCGGGCAGGGGTTGCGCGCAGCGACATCACCGCGCTCAGGGCCGCCTATCAGATGCTGCGTCAGGGCGACGGGGCGTTTCAGGACCGCGCGGCCCGGCTGCGTGACGAGACCGACAGCGCCTATGTGCATGAGGTGGTGGATTTCATTCTGGGGCAGAGCGACCGGTCGTTCCTGACCCCAAGGTAGCGGCCATGCTGGCTGTTGTTGCAGGCGAGGGTGAATTGCCCGCGCTGGTGTTCGAGACGCTGGACGCCCGGAACACCCTGTTTCAGCTCTGCGAGCTGGAGGGGCATTCCAGCCCTGCCCGCGGGGACAGGCCGGTGCTCCGCTTTCGGCTTGAGACGCTGGGCAGCTTCATCGCGGCGCTGCTGGGCAAAGGGGTCAGGCAGATCTGTTTCGTGGGCCGCGTCGCGCGGCCTCCGTTTGATGCAGGCAGGATCGACCCCGCCACCCAGCCTCTGGTGCCGCGCATGATGGCCGCGATGCAGCAAGGCGATGACGCGGCGCTGCGCACGCTTTTGACCTTTTTCGAGGAGGCGGGCATCACCAGCATCGGCGCGCATGAACTGCGCCCGGATCTGCTGCCCGCCCCCGGCATTCTCAGCAAGACCCAGCCAGAGGAACGCCACCACAAGGATGCCGACCGGGGGGCCGAGATCATCGCCGCTATGGCGCAGGCCGATGTGGGCCAGTCCTGCATCGTGGCGCGTGGTCAGGCGCTTGCCATCGAGGCGCAACCCGGCACGGATTGG
>CALFWN010000228.1 GCA_937928335.1 uncultured Litoreibacter sp.
GCGATCATTTCCTTCCATTGCGAGATCCAGCCGACCGTGCGCGACAATGCGAAGATTGGCGTGAACATGGAGGTCGGGAAGCCCATCGCGTTCAGGATAATGCCCGAGTAGAAATCAACATTCGGGAACAGCTTCTTATCCGCGAAATACGGATCGGCCAACGCTTGTTTCTCAAGCTCCTTGGCGACTTGCAGGGTCGGGTTATTTTCCACGCCCAGCAGATCGAGCACCTCGTCGGCGGATTTCTTCATCACCGTCGCACGAGGGTCGAAATTCTTGTAGACGCGGTGGCCAAAGCCCATCAGGCGGAACGGGTCGTTCTTGTCCTTGGCGCGGGCGATATATTCGGGGATGCGGTCCACGGTGCCGATCTCTTGCAGCATCTCGAGGCAGGCCTGATTCGCGCCGCCATGCGCCGGACCCCAAAGGCATGCGATGCCCGCAGCAATGCAGGCAAACGGGTTCGCCCCGGAGGAAGACGCAAGCCGCACGGTGGAGGTCGACGCGTTTTGCTCGTGATCGGCATGTAGCGTGAAGATGCGGTCCATCGCGCGGCTCAGGATCGGGTTCACCTGATAGTCTTCACACGGAACAGAGAAACACATGCGCAGGAAATTCGACGCGTAATCAAGATCATTGCGCGGATAGACAAATGGCTGCCCGATGGTGAATTTATAGGCCATCGCCGCAATGGTCGGCATTTTCGCGATCATGCGGATGGAGGCCACCTCCCGCTGATGGGCATCATGGATATCGGTGGAATCGTGATAGAATGCGGACATGGCCCCCACAACGCCGTTCATGATCGCCATTGGATGCGCGTCGCGGCGGAAGCCGCGGAACAGGAACATCATCTGCTCATGGATCATGGTGTGATTGGTGACCAGGCTCTCAAACTCCTCCAGTTCGGAGGCGGATGGAAGATTGCCGTAAAGCAGCAGGTAGCACACTTCCAGATAATGGGATTTCTCGGCCAATTGGTCGATCGGGTAGCCACGGTGCAACAGCTCGCCCTTGCCGCCATCAATATAGGTGATTTTGCTATCGCAGGCCGCCGTAGAGGTGAAGCCGGGGTCAAAGGTGAAAACCTTGCCATCGGCGTAGAGCTTCGAGATGTCGATCACGTCTGGCCCGACAGAGGGGGAGTACATCGGCAGTTCGAGTTCCGTATCACCGAATGTAAGTTTAGCGGTCTTGTCAGCCATTGCGTCACCTTTCTAAGTGAGGATCGGGAACGGCGCGGTCGCCGCGATCCTATTGGGTTGGTGCCACATATGCGCAGCCACCATCATTGTTTTCTGGAACCTGTAGAAGAGGTGAGCGATTGGAGCTAACCAAGCGCATCTTCCAGCCGGGCCAGAGTTTCCTCACGCCCGATCAGCATCATCATATCGAAGACACTAGGAGAGACGGCCCGCCCCGAAAGTGCAGCTCTGAGAGGACCAGCCAGTTTGCCGAACCCTATCTCCCTGGAAGCTACAAAATCGTTGAGCGCGCCCTCAAGCGGTTCACGGGACCAACTAACAGTTTGCAGCTGCGGCGTCAATTCATTCAGCATACCACGGGATACCGCATCAAGCTGTTTTGATGCTTTTTCATCGGGCGTGAACGGACGCTGCCCAATGGCGAAATGAGCCTTGTCCAGCAGGGCGCCCAGCGTCTTGGCGTTGCCCTTCAACACCGGCAAAGCCGCCTTCAGCGCGTCTTTCTGCACTTGCGAAAGCGCCGCGCGCTCACTATGCGCCAGATAGGCATCCAGATCCGCCAACAGCGTGTCGTCATCGCTCAGGGCAATATGATGTCCGCAGATATTCTCCATTTTCTTGAAATCCAGCCGGGCAGGGGCCTTGCCGATCCCGGACAAATCAAACCATTCCAGCGCCTGTGTGTCGGTGAACACCTCATCATCGCCGTGGCTCCAGCCGAGCCGCGCAAGGTAGTTGCGCAGGCCCGCAGGCGTGTAGCCCATCGCGCGGTAGGCTTCGACGCCCAGATCGCCATGCCGTTTTGACAGCTTCTTGCCATCAGGCCCGTGGATCAGCGGGATATGCGCAAAAACGGGCAGGTCCCAGCCCATCGCGGTGTAGATCATGGATTGCCGGGCCGCGTTGGCCAGATGGTCGTCGCCCCGGATCACATGGGTTACGCCCATGTCGTGGTCATCCACCACCACCGCCAGCATATAGACCGGCGTGCCGTCCGAGCGCAGCAGCACCATGTCATCGAGCGTTTCTGCCTTCCATGTCACGGCTCCCTGAACTGCGTCATTGATGGTGATCGCGCCGTCTTTGGGGGCTTTCACGCGAATGACAAAGGGCGCATCAGGGTGGTCTTGCTCAGCCACATCCCGCCAAGGGGAACGGAACAGCGTCGAGGTGCCGGCCTCTTTCGCCTGTTCGCGGAAGGCTGCAATCTCTTCCTGCGTGGCGAAGCATTTATAGGCCGTGCCGTTTTCCAGCATCTGGCGTGCGACATCTGCATGGCGGTCCGCGCTTTCAAATTGCGAGGTCGCGTCGCCGTCCCAGTCAAGCCCCAGCCAGGACAGCCCGTCGAGAATGGCCTGCGTGGCCTCAGGGGTGGAGCGGGCCCGGTCCGTATCCTCGATGCGCAGCAGGAATTTTCCGCCACGCCCGCGCGCATAGAGCCAGTTGAACAGCGCCGTGCGCGCGCCGCCGATATGCAGGTAGCCTGTGGGCGATGGGGCAAAACGAGTGACGACGGGCGTGTCGGGCATGGGGGATTTAACCTTTTGGAAACCGTGAATGCGCTAGGTCTAGCGGGATGCGAAAATCTGTTTAGGCCGGTCTGAACATGGAAACAAGTGCGGGCCGGTATCGGGGTCACACCACTTTGGGCGCGGCTCTGGACAGCCTCGGACATGGCGCCTTGTTCCTGTGGCTGCCCGTGGCCTTTGGGGGCGG
>CALFWN010000229.1 GCA_937928335.1 uncultured Litoreibacter sp.
CCCCTCATCGAGCTTGGCGGAGGATTTGAAGAGCTTGTTCTTGAGCTTTTTGAAGAAGGACATGGGCACCCGTGAGCATTGCGTCCTTCCCACCTAATACGGGCGGGGCGGCATGAAAAGGTCGGGTGTGATCAGGGCGGACTTAGATCTCGTCGCTGAAATGCTTCATCACCAGCCGGATAGGGTTGGGGGCCGCCTGCCCCAGCCCGCAAATCGAGGCATCGGCCATCGCGGTGCAGACATCTTCGAGAAGCGGCTGGTCCCAGCGGTCGGCCTGCATCAGCTTGACGGCCTTCTCGCAACCGACACGGCAGGGCGTGCATTGCCCGCAGCTTTCATCCTCAAAGAAGCGCAGCATGTTCAGGGCGGCGGCGCGGGCGCTGTCCTGATCCGACAGCACCACCACGGCGGCAGAGCCGATGAACGTGCCAAGCGGCTGCAACGTATCAAAGTCGAGCGGTATGTCATTGATTGTGCTTGGCAAAAGCCCCGAGGACGGCCCGCCGGGCTGGTAGGCTTTGAACACATGGCCCGCCGCCATCCCGCCTGCGGCGGCGATGATATCGGTGATGGTGGAGCCTGCGGGCAAAAGATAGACGCCCGGTTTGGCGACGCGGCCCGAGACGGAATAGCTGCGCAGGCCCGTGCGGCCATTCTTTTCGGTGCTGTTGAGCACCTCCGGGCCTTCGCGGCAGATACGGGCGATCCAGTGGAGCGTCTCGACATTATGAACCAGCGTCGGCTGGCCAAAGAGGCCGACCTGCGCCACGTAAGGTGGCCGGTGGCGCGGGATGCCGCGCTTGCCCTCGATGCTTTCGATCATCGCGGATTCCTCGCCGCAGATATAGGCACCTGCCCCGCGGCGCAGCTCGACATAGCCCTGCGCGATCAGGCCCGCCTCTTCCAGCGCGGCGATTTCACGGGCCAGGATATGCAGCACCGCCGGATATTCGTCGCGCATGTAGATATAGACGCGCGCGGCCTCGACCGCCCATGCGGCGATGAGCATTCCTTCGAGGAAGAGATGCGGTTCGCGTTCAAGATAGTAGCGGTCCTTGAATGTGCCGGGCTCGCCCTCGTCACCATTGACGGCCAGATAGCGCGGGCCTGCGTTGCCGCGCACAAAGCCCCATTTGGTGCCGGAGGGAAAGCCCGCGCCGCCAAGGCCGCGCAGCCCGCTCTCCTTGATCTTGGACTGGACGTCTTCCCAATTGCCATTGGCGCGGAGATCGGCGAGCGCATCATAGCCGCCACTTGAACGATAGGCTGCAAGCGGTTGATATTCCGGGATAGTTGGGTGGGTATGATTGGCCGCGATGGCCGCTTTCACCTTCTCGGGCGTCGCGTGGTCGATATGGGCATGGCCCACCAGCTCGAGCGTGGGGGCTGTGTCGCACCGGCCCATGCAGGGCGCGCGCAGGACGCGGACCTCGCTTGCATCGAGCCCCTCCTCCAGCGCCGATTTCAGCGCCTGTGCGCCAGCCAGCTCGCAAGACAGCGAATCGCAGACACGGATGGTGAGCGCAGGGGGCGTGGGCGCGCCCTCTTTGACCACATCGAAATGGGCGTAGAAGCTGGCAACCTCGTAAACCTCCACCTGAGAGAGGCGCAGCTCTTCAGCCAGCGCGCGCAGATGCGCCGCCGACAGGCAGCGATACCTGTCCTGAATGAGGTGGAGATATTCGATCAGCAAATCACGGCGGAGGGGGCCTTCGCCCAGCAACGCGCGCAGCTCATGGCAGGCCTGATCCTCCAGCTGGCGGCCCTTTGGCGTGGCACGGCCCTTGCCGCGTGCCGATTTCCAGACGCCTTTTTTGCCGTCAGTCTTTGTATCGAGTGCCATACGCGCATCTCCGCCCTGAATATGGGGAGAAAATACGGAGCTGTGCGGCAGTCCGGCCATGCAAATGCGACCCAAAGCGGGGAGTTTGCGCAAGCGTGACTTTTCAAAGCAGGCGGAGTTTGACAAGCTGGCGCCATGACCAGATTTTTCACGCTTTGCGCGTTCGTTTTCATCAGTTTTGCCGCTCCTGTGACAGCGCAGGAGGGCGGCGGCGTCTCGAGCGGCGAAAAGATCATGAGCCCGGAGGCCTTTGAGGCCTATGTCTCAGGCACCACGCTTTATTTCAACCAGCGCGGCGCGCCCTACGGGGCGGAGCAATATCTGGAAGACCGGCGGGTGATCTGGACCTTTCTCGACGGGCGATGCGAGCGCGGCGCGTGGTTCAGCGAGGGCGACACGATCTGTTTTGCTTATGAGACGCAATCCAGCCCGCAATGCTGGAATTTTCTGGAGAAATCCGGCGAAAGGCGGGCGCGTGTGATCGGCGCGGACCCGGCCAATGATCTGGTGGTGGTGGGTCAGGACAAAAGCACCCTGTCCTGCCCCGGTCCGGGTGTCGGGGTCAGCTATTCCCCGACCGCCAGAAGGTGAGTATTTTTAACCAAATGGAAACAGGGCGTCAGTCGTCAAAAAGCGAGGATTGCCCGGCTGGTTTCGGGGGTTTGGGTTTCGCTGTCGCAGCTGAAAGCGCATATGTCCCATCCTTGAATTCGATCTCTCTGGGCGGCGCGGCTTTGGCGGCTTTGCGGGTCGTGATCACGCCTGCCTCCCCCCAGACCACCGCATAGCCGCGCGCAAGCGTTTCCTTATAGCCCAGCGTTTCGCGCATCCGCTCAAGCCGTTTGAGCGTGTCATGCCACTGGCTCATCTGGCGGGTGGCGGTATTGGCGAGATCGGTGGTGGAGCGGGTGAGCTTTTCACGGGCCCGTTCCAGATCGCGCGAAAGCCTTGCGGGTCTGAGACCCTGGCTGGTCTGTGCCAGCTGCGCGCGGGCGCGCTCCGTGCGGGTGGTCAGCGCCCGGTTGAGCAGCTCTGCGCTGCGCTGGGTGCGGGTTCCGGCGGCCTCGATCCGGGTGGTGAGCAGCGTGGCGCGCAGCGGCGCTGCGGCGCGCTGGAGCTGGATATTCTTGGCCTGCGTGGCGCGGGTCAGCGCGGCGGGCAGCCGGGTGGCCACCGTGTCAAGCTGCTGGGTGGCGCGGGCAGTGATCTCGTCAAGACGCGGCAG
>CALFWN010000230.1 GCA_937928335.1 uncultured Litoreibacter sp.
CTGCTGCCCGAATTCGCCGAAGGGTTGCATGTCAATGACCCGGAATTCGAAAACTGGATCAGGGACCAGAGAAGCCATTTCGAGCGGCTCTGGCTCGACAGCATTTCGCAGAAAAATCGCGTCTCGCCCTACCCGTATCAACGCGACGCCCATCATGTCAGGGCGACGCCCACGCTTTTGCTGATCAGCGCACCGGTCTCCGATGACCCCGATTTTAAATTCACCGCCGAGATTATCTTGCGCGAGGCCGCAAAGCGGGCCTGCTCCTACGGCGATTTCGTCGTGGTGGAAGATGATGCGCAATATGCGCAGGCAGACAATGCGTTGAGGCTGTCCTGTCTTTATTCCCGGAGCGGTGAAAAAATCGCAGTCCACTTGATGCTACTTGTCGAAAAGTCGCGGCGCACCATCTGGAACCAGACCTTTGAGGTTGATGCGCTTGACCCGATTGGCACCTCAAGCGACCTGTCAGACGCATTGACGCTCGGGATTCTGAAATCCGGCAGCGCACTTCTGGCCGATGAAAGCCTGTCTGCCGATCTGCCTTTGGGTGACATATTCGGGTATTCGCAAGTCGGGCTGTATTCCGCAGACAGTTTCCTGAGAAACGCCGACCGTGAGCGCGAGGTTCCCACCTTCCTGTCGCTGCGGGCCTATATTCGGCACACCATGATCATGGAGCGCGTCACAGACCACCCGCAAGCAGCACTTGATGAAGCGGAGGAAATGGTCAGCAAGGCGCTTGAGCGCGCGCCCTATGACCCGTTCACGCTGGCGGTCCGCTCCCTGATCAGCGGGCTCAATGACCAGGACGAGCTGGCGCTGGACTACGCCCGCCGCGCCGTACAAAGCGACCAAAACAACGCTTTCGCGCAGCATTGCCTGTCTGTGGCGCTTTCATTTTCCGACTTTCATCATGAAGCCGACCAGGCTGCTATGTCGGCCCAATCCAGCCGCCTCGCGGTGATCAGCCCCGCGATTTACTACCAGAGGTCCGCCTATACCGCGCTGGGCATTGGAAACGAGCGGGAGGCGCTTAGATACGCAAAAATGGCCCACGGTGCGGCCCCCAATTTCCGCCCCGCATTGCGGATGATTGCGGCACTCTCGTTTCGGGAACACAAAGAAGACGTAGCTCTCAAACATCTCAAGCTGCTGCAATCCGCCGAGCCTGATTTCACCTTGGAATTGATGGGACAGGACGACTACCCCGTCGACTCTCTCAGGAAAGCCGGTGCGCTGAGCATTGTGACATCAAAGCTGATCTAGTGGTTTTGGGCAGGGAAGCCTTTGGTAGACGGCAAGGCATTGATGCTTTCGAGCCGTAGACCTTCGCCAACCAAGCAGTAATTGTCCCGATATGTTCAAGGCGACAGCGGAACCAATGCCATTCCGAGTGAAAGACCGGGCGGCGGTCTGATGACAACGGGAAGCCGGGAATTAGAAAGCCCCGAGAACCAGTGTCCGCAAACTCATAACTTGTTCCTTTGAGTAAAAATGTACCTGACCCCGAATGCAGTCGCGGTCGCTGTTTTCACAATAGACCAGCCGCAACAGAGGCCGGCCATCGGGAAACTTTTTCCCATCGGCGCGTTTGGAGAAGAAGAAAGCCGAGAGTTTTCCGCGATAGGTAGGAAGATCGCTTAGACCAACTGAATTTCGACCAGATGCAGAAATCCTGCTCGCATAGCTGTCCCATTGCGAGAGCACATCGTCAAAGAAACCAGCGTAGCTGTCCTTATTTGCTTTGCTGAAAACGAGCGGATTTGTCTTTTGCCAGCCTATTCCAAGCTCCAATCGGCTGCCCTTTTTCACTATCGAAACCTCCTGCTCGGTCAGCCGGTAGTCCTTGCCTGTCGAAAGTGTGGACAGGTTTGATTGGGCGGCAGCTGCCACGAGAGCTGAAATAACGACCAGCAAGGTCAACCCAAGCAGTTTGAGCGGAGCCTCCAGCGCTCTGAGCCGATGCAAAATGGATGTCATCTCGAGACCTTTCTTTCAGAAATTTCAACAGGATACACACCGTTGCGCTAAACCACGTCCTGACCAGATCAAGCTCGGCCAAGATCGCCCTAAATAGCGCTGCTTGTCTTGCAGGTCGCCATGCCCGCAAGAGCAGTTACATGCTGGAAACCATACCAGCACCAGCCTCGGGTGCAAACATAGTTCAAACTGCTATGCCTCGAGGCGACAAGGCTCGAGCGGATTGTCGCGCGGCTTCGCTCTTTTGCACAAAACCGCATTCACCGCAATGTCACCCGTGCCGCCCGCCATCTTTCAGGGCGCTGAGCGCCCCTTTGAGATACCCGATATTCTTGGCGCGGCGACGTTTTGAAAACAGCATATCTGGCCCCAGCACTCTGAGTACGGCGGCACTGAGCGTATTCAAGTGCGGTCGCGGGTGGCCGTATTTGCCCAGCGCGTAAACGCGTGAGCGCGCGGAGTGGTAGGCCTTGAAAGCGGCGACCTGTGGCAAGCGGGGCGAGCCATGCCCGCTGAGATGCACCACTTGCGCATCGTGGCAATACATCAGCGGCCCATGATCGCGCAGCCGCAACGACAGGTCATCATCCTCGTGATACATGAAGATCGCAGGATCGAAGCCGCCGATCTTCTCAAACAGGGCTCTGCGGCAAAAGATGGCGGAGCCTGCAAGAACGGACACTTCGCAATCACCTGTGGGCAGAGGCCCTTTGAGACGCTCCCCGGGCCTGAGCTTGGAGCCGCGCCGAAAGCTCTGCCGCCCGGTACTGTCAAGGATCCTCGGGTTGAAGGCGCTGGCATCATGATATGTCTGGGCCGCCGCAAGGAGCGCCTCCAGAGCGCCGGATTGCAGCTCGGCATCCGGGTTGAGAAAGAGCAGAAAATCGGTATCCGCCTTGGCCGCACCTTGATTGCAGGCAGGCCCAAAGCCGAGATTATCGGCGTTCAACACCAAGGTTGCCGCATGATCTGCCGCCAGCTTTTGCAGCCCCTCCGTGTCGGAGGAGGCATTGTCCACCAGAACAACAGGGGTGCCGTCGGGGATGCTGCCCAGCATGGCCGGAAGGACAGCAAGGCTGTTGTGGCAAACGGTGACGATTGTGACAGTGGCAGATGTCAAAGGGAGGTCCTTCCCGCAAGGTTGAACAAGGCGCTTTGGCATGAGCCACGCAGCCCGGCGGGCCTGAAAGCCGCCACGCGACCCTCCTACCCCTCGGCCATGAGGCGCCGGTAGACAGCCGTAATGGCGTCGGCCTCATGCCCGATCTGATGCTGCGCGACAACCTTGCGCCGCGCCGCTTTGGCCATTGACTGCCGCAAATCGGTGTCGCTCATCAGCATATCCGTGGCGGCGATCAACCCGGACAGGTCTTCGGGCGGCACCAGAAACCCCGTTTCATCCGGGACAACCAGATCTTCAAAAGCCCCGACACGGGTCGCAACAACGGCGACGCCGCAAGACATGGCTTCCAGCGGTGTAAGGCCGAACCCCTCCCACCTTTGGGGGGCCACATAAATGTCGCTGGCCTGAAACCACGGGGCAATCGTGAAGCCCTTGTCTTCGGGCAGGATGCGCAGCCGGTCGCCAAGGCCCGCGGCGTCAATACGGGATTTCAGCCCGTCGACAAAGGCCTGTTGGTCGCGGGTGACGCCCCCCATGATGATGCCCTGGGCTGTCGGGTGCCGCGGCAACAGATCAATCATGGCATCCACAAACAGGTCGGTGCCCTTCTGCTTTCTGATCCGCCCAAAGCAGCCGACGATCAGGGCATCCGCATCAAGACCAAGCTCGGAGCGCACCGCGGCGCGGTCGGCGGGCGGGGAAAATTCCTCTGCGTCGATGCCGTGCAACACCACGCTCGCAGGCACCTCCAGATAGGATTTCGCCTTGCCGGAGGCCGCAATCACCGCATCCATCCGGCGGATCAGCCAGCGCGAATATTCCCCTCTGCGCCGCTGCGCCGCCGAGGTGAAGACCAGCTTCAACCGTTTGCGGAGCAGATATTTCAGCAGCACGCCCACAAGCATTTCGATATTGCGGCGCGAATGCCAGATGCGAGGCCCCGAAGGGCCCGAGCGCGATAGAAACGGCAATCTGGAGGGCGGGAATTGCGGTATATCATCTGGCAAAACCGGCCCTGTGGTCGCAATCGCGATCTTCTCGGCCTGAACCGGCACAAGCCGAAACACCGTCGAGGAAACACCCGAATATCGGCGCTTCAGGTTTGGTGCGATAACGTCGATCGCATCAGGGTCAACCTGCATCTCTATATCCTACCAGCCCACGCAACGGGACAATTTTGCGCTATATATCGGATGGCCTTGCGAAATGCCATCTCATCACCCGCGGGGGCGCGCGCTTGCGAAGGTTTCAGCCCATGATGCAGGTGCTGGCCATGTTGGGTGCCGAAATCACATGGTGGGCGCGGGACCGTCAGCATATCCGGCAAGCAGGTCGGGCCAGTCCTGCTCGTTCCAATGCACAGGTGCAGGGCCACTGGCCACCTTCCTCAAAGAGCGTTGCAGCCGCGCGAGCGTGGCGTCCTTCCATAGCCCCGGCGCGCGTTTTTCGCATTTGTCAAAATCAATGAACCAGACGCGGTCGCGCGTATCGATCAGGATATTGCGGCAGTTCAGATCCGAGTGAAAAACATCATGTTCATGCAGCTTTCGAATAGTCGCCCCGATGGCCCCCCAGAGCTGCGGAGACAGCGGCGTGTCGCTCAGGAGCTCCTCCAGCGGTCTGGCCTCCAAAATGCGCT
>CALFWN010000231.1 GCA_937928335.1 uncultured Litoreibacter sp.
GGAACCCGTACTTGCTTTAGCCCCATTTTTGGGTCGAGTTTCCCTGCGGGATAATCCGAGGCCCTTCCAGCAAGATCTATGCGTTCGATAGGCACTTAGTGATGCGCCTTGTCCCACTCTTCCTGCTTGGGCAGGATTTCGAATGTGTGCTCTGGTGGAGGGGACGGCAATGTCCATTCCAGCGTATCAGCATATTCGTTCCAGGGGTTGGCTTCCGTCGTGCGGCGGCCCCAGCCCAATGTGTAGACCATGACGCCGATGAAGAAGAGGAAGGACGCAAAGCTCAGGAACGCGCCCCAGCTTGAGACGTAGTTCCAGTAGGCGAAGGCCTCAGGGTAGTCGATGTAGCGCCGTGGCATCCCTTGGCGACCCAGGAAGTGCTGCGGGAAGAAGGTGACATTGGCGCCGATGAACATGGCCCAGAAGTGCAGCTTGCCCGCCCATTCGGGATACATGCGGCCCGACATTTTCGGCAGGTAGAAATAGATACCCGCGAAGATGGCGAAGACGGCACCAAGGCTCATCACGTAGTGGAAATGCGCCACGACGTAATAGGTGTCGTGATAGGCCCGGTCGATGCCTGCTTGGGACAGAACGATGCCTGTGACCCCGCCTGCGGTGAACAGGAACAGGAAGCCAAAGGCCCAGAGCATGGGGGTTTTGAACTCGATCGAGCCGCCCCACATGGTCGCGATCCAGGAGAAGATCTTGATACCTGTCGGCACCGCGATCACCATTGTCGCCAGCATGAAGTAGGATTGCTGCGTCAGCGACATGCCTACGGTATACATGTGATGCGCCCAGACCACGAAGCCCAGCGCGCCAATGGCGACCATCGCGTAGACCATCGGCAGGTAGCCGAAGACAGGTTTGCGCGAGAAGGTCGCAATGACGTGGGAGATGATGCCGAAGCCCGGAACCACAACGATATACACCTCAGGGTGGCCGAAGAACCACAGAAGGTGCTGGTAGAGGATCGGGTCCCCGCCGCCTGCGGCGTCGAAGAAGGTGGTGCCAAAGTTACGGTCTGTCAGAAGCATGGTGATCGCGCCTGCGAGCACTGGCAGGGATAGAAGGATCAGCCAAGCGGTCACGAAGATCGACCACGAGAACAGCGGCACTTTATGCAGGGTCATGCCCGGCGTGCGCATGTTCAGGAAGGTGGTGATCATGTTGATCGCGCCAAGGATGGAGGACGCGCCCGACATGTGGACCGCAAAGATGGCGAAATCCATCGACATGCCAGCCTCAGAGGTCGACAACGGGGCATATAGCACCCAGCCCACGCCGGAGCCAAGCTGGTCATTGCCGCCCGGCGTCAGCAGGGAAGCCACGGCCAGCGAACAGGCAACCACATACATCCAGTAGGACAGGTTGTTCATGCGCGGGAAGGCCATGTCCGGTGCACCGATTTGCAATGGCATGAAGTAGTTGCCGAAGCCGCCAAACAGCGCCGGGATCACCACCAGGAACATCATCAAGATGCCATGCCCGGTGATCAGCACGTTCCATAGATGGCCGTTAGGCGTACAATTTGCCACGTCCTGTGCGATGAAACGCGCCCCTTCGAGACACATATACTGCACCCCGGGGTTCATCAGCTCCAGCCGCATGTAGACGGTGAAAGCGACGGAGATGAAACCCATCAGCGCGGCGGTGAACAGGTACAGGATACCGATGTCTTTGTGGTTGGTGGACATGAACCAACGGGTGAAGAAGCCCCGTTCGTCGTGATCGTGTCCCTCGATGGCTGCGTCCGCCATGGGTGTCTCCCATTTCTTTGTAATTCGGTCTCGACAATGGCCCGTCTCGCAAAATGGAATCCGGGCGTCGACTGAGGGTTTAGTGTGTCAAAGGGGGGAGGGCAATGTTTCAGCAGCCCAGAAAACGGGAAAAAGTGTCGCGGGTGGCTGAATTTGGGGTTCGGGCCAAATTGGGTTAAAAACCATCCTATTGTTTAAGTGTTTTCAGGAGGTGTTGTGATGCTTTCGGTGATGAACGCGGCGCAGATGGCCGCGCAAAGCTACGATATTACCAGGATGATCCAGATGGGCCGGGTGCCTGAGGCGGTGAAGGCGCATGTCGATATCGCAGGGGCGCAGGCGCATATGATGGCGCATGGGGTGATGGTGATCCCGGGATCGAACGACCTGTTGGACTGGTTCAACAATTTCGACGTCTACCGCATTCTGGGAAAGAGCTTTCGGCGCGGGCAGAAGGGCCGTGGCAGCACTGGCGCTGTTTTTCACGCAGGTTTCTTGCGCCACGCCTCCCGGTTGCAGCGGTTTGCCAAGGACAACCATGTGCAGTTTCTCATAGGGCATTCGCTGGGGGCGGCGACGGCGCAGATCCTCGGCGCATCCTTGGGGGTGCCTGCCACCGGATTTGCTTCCCCGCGGGTCAAGTTTGGTCGGGGCAGGCTGAAAAACGAGGGCCTGGTGCTCAACATATGTCGCGCGGATGATCTGGTGACCCGCGTGCCGCCCAGCGAGGCCGGGTTTCGTCGTCTGGGCAAAACGGTGCGCCTGGTGTCAAAGGCCACCAATCCGGGGATGGACCACTCGATGGATCACTATATCGACGCGCTCAAGGAGCATGTCAGCGCGCATGGCCTGCCCCAGAGCTGGCCCTAGCTCAAGACAGCGGTTGATCGGATTGGGGCACCTCGAATGCGGCGCCAAAGCACCGTTTCAATGCGTGATCCACGTCTTCCATCGCCACGGGCAGCCCCAGATCCACCAGGGATGTCACCCCCTGATCAGAGATGCCGCAGGGCACGATGCCGTCGAAATGGCTGAGATCCGGCTCCACATTGATCGACAGCCCGTGGAAGCTGACCCATTTGCGCAGGCGCACGCCGATGGCGGCGA
>CALFWN010000232.1 GCA_937928335.1 uncultured Litoreibacter sp.
CTGCGACCTTCCGTCCCCCAGACGGACGCGCTACCAGGCTGCGCCATAGCCCGACGAATGGTTCTTCATACGAGATTTCAGCGTAAGGGCAAGGGGCGGTTTTGGAATTTGGGCATGTCACGCGAAGCATTGGCCGGATCAAGGCCTATTGCGACGGTGGCTCAGCGTTCATCCGGTCGCGCAGAGCAACCAGCCGCTTGTGGATCATGCCCAAAGCCCCTTCGGAGCCGTCGGCAAGATGGGTCACCACCTCCAGGCTGCGCAGGTTTTTCAGCACCGCAATGCTCTGCGCCTGCCTTTGGGTGGGCGCACCGCTGCTTGGGTCCGGGTCTTGCGCCACAAACGGAGCCTCTGGGGGTGCGGGTATTTCCTCGGCGGGTGGTTCTTCGGTCTGAAGCTCTGCGTCTTCGGGGTGATCTTCGCGGCTTTCTTCGGCCTCCGCGGGCGCATCAGTGTCTTTCGGGGGCTCGCCACGAAGCGAGATCACATTGTCAGCCGCCGCGTCTGCCTTGCTGCTCGCATCCTCATCGACATGCACGAAGGGCGCTTCCGGGGTGTCATCGGTGTCATCAGACAATGTTGCGTCGATCACCGTGGCGTTGCGTTCTTCCAGACGTGCCTTGCGACGGGCGCGGCGTGCGGTCCGGCGTGCGGCACCTTCTTCATCGGATGGCATGTCGAGGGAGGGGGACAGCTCGGAGATCTTCTTTACGCCTTCCTCCTTCAGCATCTTCTGGACGCCGCGGATGGTCAGCCCGTCATCATGCAGCAATGTCTTGATGCCGCCGATCAGGCGCATGTCGGCGGGGCGGTAGTAGCGACGCCCGCCTGCGCGTTTCACGGGTTTGATCTGGGTAAACTTGCTTTCCCAAAACCGCAGCACATGTGCAGGGACGTCCAGCCAGTTCGCCACCTCGGAGATGGTGCGGAAAGCTTCACGCGCCTTTTTTGCCATCTAGATGCTCTCCCGCCTCATCGGCGTTTCAAGTCTTGTTGCCAGCGGCAACGCGATCTTTCATCAGATGGGAGGGGCGGAATGTCAGAACCCGGCGGGGCAGAATTGGAACCTCTTCCCCGGTCTTGGGATTGCGGCCAACCCGCGCGGATTTTTCGCGCACCGAAAACGTCCCGAAGGATGATATTTTCACCTGTTCGCCTTTGACCAGCGCGTCGGACATGTGCTGCAGCACGCTTTCCACCAGATCCGCTGATTCATTCCGTGACAGACCGACCTCGCGAAACACAGCTTCGCTTAAATCCATACGTGTCAATGTTTTAGCACTCATAGTGTCCCCCGACAGCAATAATGACTATTTTTTAAGCCACGATAGGGCGCAGGCATTTTAAGAGTCAATATCAAGGGCTTGCCGCGCGCCCTTTAAGCGGGAAAACCGTCCTTAAAGCCGCAATACCACCGCGCCCCAGGCCAATCCGCCGCCAATGGCCTCCATCACAAGGACCTGACCGGGCTGAAATTTCCCCTCCCGCTTTGCGACAGACAGGGCCAATGGGATCGAGGCGGCAGAGGTGTTGCCGTGATCCTGCACGGTCATCACCACACGCTCCATCGACACACCCATCTTTTGCGCAGTGCGGGTGATGATGCGTGAATTGGCCTGATGGGGGACGATCCAGTCAACGTCATCGGCGCTCAGGCCAGCGGTTTCCAGTGCGGTATGCGCGGTTTGCGCCAGTTTTTCGACCGCGTGGCGAAACACCTCCTTGCCCTGCATCACCAATACGCCGGTGGTTTGGGTCGAGGACACGCCGCCATCAACATAAAGAAGGTCGCGGAACCGGCCATCGCTGTTCAGGTCAGTGGACAGGATTCCTGCATCAGCAGATGTGCCAGCGCCGTCCTGCGCCTCAAGGATCACCGCGCCCGCACCGTCGCCAAACAAGACGCAGGTTGTGCGGTCTTCCCAATTCATGATGCGCGAGAAGGTCTCGGCCCCGATGACCAGCACCCGTCTGGACTGGCCGGATTGAATGAACGAGTTCGCCGTGGCCATTGCATAGACAAACCCCGCGCACACGGCCTGTACGTCAAATGCAAAGCCTGCGGTTCCCAGCTTGCCCTGAACGATTGTCGCAACCGACGGAAAGGTGGTGTCGGGCGTTGAGGTTGCGACGACCAAGGCGTCGATATCGTCGGCATTCATCCCCGCGTCTTTCAAAGCCGCCTCGGCGGCCTTGACGGCCAGATCAGAGGTCAGCTCGCCCTCCGCCGCGAAATGACGGCGTTCGATGCCAGAGCGCGATTTGATCCATGCGTCGGTGGTGTCGACCATCGTTTCCATTTCGGCGTTCTCGACAACGCGTTCAGGCAAATAATGCCCGACGCCGCACAAGATGGCTCTGCGTATCATGTGGTTCCCGCATTGTCGTTACTGTTTACCGTCCCGGTGTCGTTCGACGCCGTATGCGAGTCACCTTGGCCCGCTGCCATATTCGATGCAACCCGTGCGGCCAGCTTCTCGTTGAAGCCGGTCTGCGCCAGGATGAAGCTCAACTTGATCGCGGCCGAAACCCCGGTGGCGTCAGCTGAGCCATGTGATTTGACCACCGTCCCGTTGAGGCCCAGAAACACGCCGCCATTGACTTGGCGCGGGTCAATGCGCTTGGACAGTCGCTTGAGCGACGGGTAGGCCAGCAAAGCCGCGATTTGGCTGAGCGGTGTGTATTTGAACGCCTCGCGCAACAGCTCGGAGATCAGCGAGGCTGTGCCCTCTGCGGTCTTCAGCGCCACATTGCCGGTAAAGCCGTCCGTCACGATCACATCGACCCGCCCCGAAGGGATGTCGCCGCCCTCGACGAAGCCCACATAGTCGAAATCATTTGACTTGGCCGCATCCGCGATAAGGTCATGCGCGACTTTCAGCTCTGCCCGGCCTTTATGTTCCTCTGTGCCGACATTCAGCAGCCCGACCCGAGGGCGCTTCAGCTCGAACCCGTTACGGGCATAGGACATGCCCATTAGCGCATATTGCAGCAGGTCGTCCTGATCCGCGCGAATGTCAGCCCCCACATCAAGCATGATGTTGAACCCGGACGGGTTGCGAGAGGGCCAGAGGCAGGCAATGGCGGGGCGGTTCACGCCCTCGGCTTTGCGCAGCCGGATCATCGCGACGGCCATCAGCGCGCCGGTATTGCCGCAGCTGACGCAGACATCGGCTTCCTTGTTGCGCACGCTGTCAATCGCGGACCACATGGAGGTGTCCTTGCCGTGGCGCATCACATGGCTGGGTTTGGCATCCATTGACACCACGTCGCGGGCGTGGCGCAGGTCGCACAAAGCCTCCAGCTTGCGCTTGGCCACAAGCGGCTCAAGCACATCCTTCGGCCCGTGCAGAATGAAACGAATATCGGGGTTCTTTGCAGCAGATTTGGAAATACCGGCCACAACTGTGGCCGGCCCGCGATCACCGCCCATAGCGTCGATCGAAATCACTGTCTTTTGTGTGCCCAAAGGACTGCCTGCCTGACCTGCGTTTTCACACCCTGCGGCGTTTGGGGCAGAGTAGGCCTATGCGGCGTCGTCGTCCAGTTCAACGTCGTCAACCATAGCCACAACTTCTTTATCGTCATAATGGCCACAGGACGCGCAAACATGGTGGGGGCGTTTCAGCTCGCCACAGTTGGAGCATTCGTTGCGGCTATCAGCCGACAGGGCGTCATGCGCGCGGCGGTTGTTGCGGCGTGACTTGGAAACTTTATTCTGCTGGACAGCCATTCGTGTCGTCCTCGGGTTGGGGGACAGGGCGCGGGCCCCGTCGCATGTTCAAATCTGTGCAGCCGCAAAGGGCCGGATTGGGCCGCGTCTAACGACTCATCAAGCGCCCGTCCAGACCGTTTTGGAGCGGAGACCCGGGATATACGGGGATTTGCTGTTTTTGCAAGGGGTGAGAGCCGGTGGAGAGGGGGTAAAACCGCCCCGTGGCTTACGTCTTGCCGTCCATTTTCTTCTTCAGATCAGCCAGCCCGGCAAAAGGCCTTACCGTGTCCTCGTTCAACGGCTCCACGCCGGGCTCGGCGTGAATCATCGCCCCAAGCTCGGCCCCTTCCGCACGGGGGTAGGCCGGGATCGCCAGAGACAGCGATTCTGCGATGGCCGCCATCACGTCGATCTCAGCACCCAAAGGTTCAGAGGCGTCATCTTCGGGCATTTCTACCTCGGTGTCCTCGGGGTCCTGCCAGTCTGAGATATAGTGCCGGGCAAGGTCTTCCTCGATCCGGGTCACAACCGGCTCCAGCGTGATCACGCAAGGCTGCACCACTGTCGCGCCCAGATGGCCCGTAAGGGACCAGTCGGTCTTGCCAGAGGCGCGCAACTGGCCTGCAAAGCTGAGCTTGCGGATCTGGGCCACGCCATAGGTCTCGGCAAGCTGCTTGCGAAGGGCCGCATCGGCCGTCACCTCAATCGCGGTGCTGCGCTTGGTGGCGAGGTCTGCCACGCGGAAGGTCAGGGGGGTATTTGGCATTCAGGGGCCTCTGAGCATCTTTCTTGAACAGGGTCGCGTCCTTCTGTAAGCCTTGTGCAAGCTAAAGAGCAAGGCGTGAGGCGGTGGGGATGAACGGGGTCAACAACCTAAGACGGGTCAGAGCTATTCCTGCCCTGCTATGCGCCGCGCTGGTGGTGCTGGCCGCGTGTTCAGCGACGGTGCGCAACCACGGCTATATTCCGCCTGACGACGCCCTGAATGCTGTCATCGTAGGGGTGGATACACGCGAAAGCCTTGAGGCCAGCATCGGAAAACCCTCCACATCCGGCGTGTTGCGCGACAGCAGCTGGTTTTATATCGGCTCGCAGGTGCGCCATTTCGGCGCGCGCAAGCCGCAGGAAATCAACCGGGAGGTTGTGGCCGTCCGTTTCAACGAGGGTGGCACTGTCAGCAATGTAGAGCGGTTCGGGCTGGAGCGCGGCGAGGTCGTGGTTCTGTCACGCCGCATCACGGAAACCACCGTGCGCGACGTGACGTTTATTCGCCAGATCATCCGAAACTTCGGCAATTTCGACTTCAGCGAGGCGCTCGAGGGCTAGGGGCCAGCGCCTAGCTGTCTGCCGGCTCAAACTCCAGCGCGACACCGTTGATGCAATAGCGCAGCCCGGTGGGCTGTGGCCCGTCCGGGAACACATGTCCCAAATGCCCCTCGCAGGCGTTGCAATGCACCTCGGTACGTTTCATGAACCAGCTGTTATCGCTGCTTTCGCCCACATTTTCGGGATCAATTGGGGCATAGAACGACGGCCATCCGGTGCCTGAGTCGAACTTGGTTTCGCCCTCGAAAACGGGCGTGCCGCAGCCCTTGCAAAAATAGGTGCCCGGGCCTTTGGGGAAGTTGTCATGGGTGAAAGCGCGTTCCGTGCCGTGCTTGCGCAGCACCTTGTAAGCCATGTCATCAAGCTCAGCGCGCCATTCTTCATCCGTTTTGTTCACTTTGTTGACCATTGCGTTCCTCTTTTCATGACGCCGCATGTCAAGACTGACAGGCGTTGCCAATTCTAGCCAGTGCGCCATAGTTAGGCCTGCGCGGCGCGCTGTCCAAGCCTAACTCACGGGCAGGTGACACGGCAAAGGGGTCGGAATATGGGATTTCCGGTTTGGAGTTTCACCAAAGGCAGATACCGGGTCCGATTCTCGGACGCGGCCGGAGATCTGGCCCGCTGCCTTTCGCTGCGCGCATCGGTGTTTCGCAAGGATGCCAGCGCTGATGACAGGGATGCGTTTGATGCGCGGTGTTGTCACGTCCTGATTGAGGAGGTCACTTCGGGTCGCCTTGCCTGCTGTTTCCGCATCCTGCCAATGAGCAGCGGCCTTGAGCTGTCGGGCAGCTATGCTGCGCGGTCCTATGACCTGTCAAAGCTGCAATCCTATCCGGGCAAGCTGGTCGAGCTGGGCCGGTTTTGTGTGGCACCCGAGGTCTCCGACCCCGATATCCTGCGCGTCGCATGGGGCGCTTTGACGGGCTATGTCGACAAGGAAGACATCTCGATGCTTGTGGGGTGCTCGTCATTTCCGGGTACGAACATCGCCGCGCATGTGGATGTTTTCGAATATCTTTTTGCCAATCATCTGGGCCCTGAACGCTGGCAACCCGAACCAAAAGCGGCGCATACGATCCCACTCCGGCCTGAGGGCCGGCATTCGCGTATAGACGGCAAAGAGGTGCTGGCCGCTATGCCCACCTTGTTGCGCAGCTATCTGATGATGGGCGGCTGGGTCAGCGATCATGCGGTTGTCGATACCGATCTCGATACGCTGCATGTCTTTACCGCGGTCGAGGTCGCCGCCATCCCAGAGGCCCGCAAGCGGTTGCTACGCGCGGTTGCGGGCTAAGGCTGTGTGATGGGTGTTGACGACCCTAGCCCTTGGGCTTAGCTGCGGCGCATGGCCCGTACTCCTCTTTTGCAACTGACCGATATCTCGCTGACTTTTGGTGGCGATCCGATTTTCTCTGAGCTGTCTCTGGTGGTCCAACCCGGCGACCGTGTCGCTTTGGTGGGGCGCAACGGGTCGGGAAAATCCACCCTGATGAAGGTCATGGGCGGGCTGGTGGAGCCCGATGGCGGCGGACGGGTTCTGGCACCGGGCACCAGCACTGGCTACATGCAGCAAGAGCCTGACCTGAGCGGGTTTGCGACATTGGGCGATTTCGCACTCAGCGAGTTGGACCCCAGTGAGGAATACAAAATATTGAGCGCTGCCGAGGGGTTGAAGCTCAATCTTGATGCAGATGTCAACGCGGCATCAGGCGGGGAGCGCCGCCGCGCGGCTTTGGCCAAGCTGTTGGGCGAAGCGCCTGAACTGATGTTGCTGGACGAGCCAACCAACCACCTTGATATCGAGGCGATTGCCTGGCTTGAGGACCACCTGTCCTCTACCCGTGCGGCTTATATCCTGATCTCCCATGACCGCGCTTTTCTGCGGGCGCTGACGCGCGCAACGCTGTGGATTGATCGCGGTCAGGTGCGGCGCCAGGAACAGGGCTTTGACCGGTTCGAGGAATGGCGCGACAAGCTGTGGGAAGAGGAAGACCAGCAGCGCCATAAGCTGAACCGCAAGATCAAGGCCGAAGCCCGCTGGGCCGTTGAAGGCATCTCTGCCCGGCGCAAGCGCAATCAGGGCCGCGTGCGGGCCTTGCAGGACCTGCGGGCGGAACGTGCAAGCCAGATCAAACGCCAGGGCACCGCCGCGATGGAGCTGGCCGCAGGCCCCAAATCGGGACGGCAGGTCTTTGTGCTGGATGGCGTGTCCAAGGCCTTTGGCGACAAGACCATCGTCGAGAATTTCTCCCTCAAGGTGAATCGCGGCGACCGGATCGCCCTTGTGGGGCCAAACGGGGCGGGCAAGACGACGCTTTTGAAGCTGATGACGGGGGAGGTCGCCCCGGACAAAGGTATGCTGAAAACCGGCACCAATCTGGAAATGGCTGTGTTTGATCAAAACCGCGCCGCGCTGAACCCCGAAGACACGCTTTGGGCCGCTTTGACCGAAGACCCGGCGACGCGGGTGCGCGGCATGGGCGACCATATCTCGGTGCGCGGGACGCCGAAACATGTCGTGGGCTATCTCAAGGATTTCCTGTTTGACGAGGCGCAGGCCCGCGCGCAGATCAAATCCCTGTCGGGGGGCGAAAAGGCGCGGCTGCTGCTTGCCCGGATCATGGCGCGGGAAAGCAATCTGCTGATTTTGGACGAGCCGACAAACGACCTTGATATCGAGACCCTCGACCTGTTGCAGGAACTGATCTCGGATTATGACGGCACGGTCCTGCTGGTCAGCCACGACCGGGATTTCCTCGACCGTGTGGCCTCCACGACCGTTGCCTTGAAAGGTGGCAAGGCCACGGTTTACGCAGGCGGGTGGTCCGATTACCAAACGCAGGCCCGCGAGGGCGGCGGGGAACAGGTCTTGTCCGACAAGCCCGTGCAATCGCGCCGCGCCAAAGGGCGTGAGGCCGCAGAAACCAAGGCACAACAAGGGCTTACCTTTACTGAGAAGCACCGTCTTGAGGCTCTGCCCGCCGAGATCGAGCGACTGGAAGCCGAGATTGCCAAGCTGACGGAAGTGATGTCGGACCCGGAGCTGTTTGCGTCGCAACCTGCCAAGTTCGCCAAGGTTTCCGAGGCTCTGGTGGAGCGCAACACGGCGCTGCAGGACGCCGAGGAAGAATGGCTGATCCTGGAGGAGAAAACCCATGCCTGACGTGACGCTG
>CALFWN010000233.1 GCA_937928335.1 uncultured Litoreibacter sp.
CCGAGGCCAGCGACGCCCAGAAAGCAGCCTTCAAGATCGCCCACAAAGACGCGACCTAGCGTTCAGCAATTCCGTGCTTCTGTGATCTCCCGGTATTCCAAGAAAAGCGGGCCTCTAACAGACCCGGAATCAGATCGCTTCGGACACGTTCGGGATGTCGGATGTGCCGAAGACCCGTCCTGACGGGGAGCCGGTGGGGGAGCCGCCGGGAGGCTCCTCGGACACGCCAAGGGTCAAGGTTCCCCTTACGGATGCGATCTCTGGCGGGAGGGGCAGCCGGACGGTTTCGCCATCCGGCCAGAGGCCAACCGATTGCGCAGGCGCGTCGGGCCCGTGGGCCCAGACCTGCAAAATGCGGCCCTCGGGGGCGGCTCCGGCGGTGCGGGTCAGAATCACCTCGCTGCGCGCCATGTCGACCACGGCCACCACGCGGAAATCGCCGGTCTGTGACATGATCTCGGTGGTATAAAGCGGGCCGGTCTGGTTTTGCGGCCCCGGCTGCCAATGGGCCACAGCCAGCAGCAGAAGTGCTGCAACCGCGCCGCCGGTGAGGGCCTGCCACAGACCCAGCCGGTGCCAGAAGGAGGTTTCGGCCGCCGCAGGAAACACCCTTTGCATCACCGCAGCCTTTGCGGCAGCCGGCGGGTTGATCTCGGGCAGGTCGGCCATCTGCGACAGGCGGCTCTCCCAGCCGATGATCCGGGCGGCAAAAGCCGGGTCCGATGCTGCCCGCGCCCGTGCCGTATCCCGGTCAGCCCCCTCCAGAAGGCCAATCGCGTATTCCGCGGCCAGCATGTCGTCGTTATCGCGATCCTCGCTCATTGGCTCATACACTCCCTCAGCGCGATCAATCCGCGCCGCAGCCATGTGCGCATGGTGTTGAGGGGCACCCCTGCCCGATCTGCAAGCTCGGCGTAGCTACGCCCCTCCAGATAGGCCCCTTTTATGGCGGCGCGCCGGTCATCCGGCAGGGCGGCAAGACAGCCTCCCAGACGGCCTGCTTCCGATGCGGCAATCGCGGCCTGTTCCGGCGTTGCGCCGGGTGCGGCAAGCACGTCTTCATAATCCGCCAGATCCTTGTGCCCGCGCTGTCCGCGCACACGGTCAATTGCCGTGTTGCGGGCAATGGTGATCATCCATGTCATGGGTGAGTGGCCGGTCACGTTATACCGCCCGGCATTGTTCCAGATCTTGATATAGGCCTCTTGCATGGCATCCTCGGCGGCAGCAGTCTTGCCCAAGACACGAGTGCACACGGCAAAAAGTTTCGCGCAGGTCGCATCATAAAGTGCCGAGAACGCGGATTGGTCGCCAAGGGCGCATCTGGCGATCATATCTTCAAGCGCGTCCAACGCAGAGATCTGACCCCGCGTCATGCGCTGATCCAAAAAATTTTTCGCAGGGCTGAAACTTTCACCATCGATCCTTCGTGACTGAGGCAATTGATCTGCAAAAGCGCAGGTCCTTGCAACCAAAAAGGACGATAACATGATGATCCAGAAAACCGCCGCAGCCGCCCTTATGACAGTATCGCTGGCCTCCCCCGTCTTGTCGATGGGACATGCCGGAACAATGGGTTACGCGCTCGTCGAAGGTGGCAGCACCCTTGTCACGATGGCAGACATTGCAGCGCCCGGCGAGGTTGAAACCTTCGCATTGGACAAGCCATTGCGCGCGATCGCCTACCGCCCGGTAACGGGGCAATTGCTCGGCTATGCCGACGGCACCGTCTACAGCGTTGATCCGATGACCGGCAAGCTGACCGACCTTGGCGCCACATTCATGGAAGATGCGACCATAAGCGAAGGGTCCGTTGCCTTTGATTTCAACAACAAGATCGACGCCGTGCGTGCTGTTGGCGCAGATGGCTCCAACCTTGTCTATTTCCCCGACGGGTTCGGTGACGCGGATGAGCGCGCCAATTCCGTGCGCCGTTTCACGGATGCTTTCTATGTGGAGGGTGACGCCTCGACTGGCACCGACCCGATGATCTTCGCCAACGCCTATACCAACGCAATCGCAGGCGCGACGGCGGCCTCAACCGCGCAATATGCGCTGGACGCCCGCGCCAACGCGCTGGTCACCCTGGCCAATAATGCGGGCGAGCTTGCAACTGTCGGCCAGCTGACGATTGACGGCAAAGCCGTTGACGTGACCGACGCTGGCGGTTTCGACATCGTGTCACCGGCAGAGGGCACGGACATGGCCTATGCCGTGTTGCAAATCGAAGGCGAGGCAACAGCCGGTATTTACATGGTGGATCTCAGCTCCGGCGCCCTGACCGATCTTGGTGATCTTGGCTTGGGCGGCTTTACCGGCTTCGCGGCCTCGCACGGGAAGTAGGACCCCATATAGCCGGGCCTCGTTTCGGCCCGCGCTTGTGTGTCGCGCCGTTTTTTCTGCGGTGCCGATAGCTACAAAACTGCCCCCAGCCCATCATGGCTGGGGGCTTTTTGCGTCAGGCGTGCGCCTGCTAGCGCGGCAGCACCAGATCGGCGCTCAACCCGCCCAGATGGGCGCTGTCGCCGAGCCTGAAGGAGCCGCCGTGCCTGCGGGCGATGTCGGTGGAGCGGCTGTTGCGACGTTTTGCACTCTGGGATGACGGCACGGGGATCATGACACCCCCCGTTCGAGTGGGGCGGAT
>CALFWN010000234.1 GCA_937928335.1 uncultured Litoreibacter sp.
ATATCATGCTCTCGGTATCCGCCGGCGCCGGGTGTCCCTTCGGGGACGGTCAGCATTGGCTCCATCGAGATGACCATGCCAGGCTCAAGAACGGTATCGATATCCTCGCGCAGCTCAAGGCCCGCCTCACGGCCATAGTAATGCGACAACACGCCAAAGGAATGGCCGTAGCCAAAGGTACGGTATTTCAGCAAATCGCGTTCCGCGAAGAAGGTGTTGATCTGTTGGGTCACCTCCGCGCAGCTTGCACCGGGTTTCAGCAGGCTCATGCCAAATTCATGGGCGGCGATATTGGCCTCCCAGATACCGAGGCTGGCAGGGTCGACCCTTTCCACAAACAACGTCCGCTCAAGCGCGGTATAGTAGGCGCTTATCATCGGGAAAGTATTGAGGCTCAGAATGTCGCCCGGCCTTAGAACACGCCCGGTGACGGGGTTATGCGCGCCATCGGTGTTGATGCCGGATTGGAACCAGACCCAGGTGTCTCGATACTCGGCCTCAGGGAAGTGCCGGGCGATTTCCAGCTCAATCGCGTCACGACCCGCCATTGCGACATCGATCTCCCGCGTGCCTGCCCTGATGGCCTCCTTGATCGCGTAGCCGCCTATGTCGGCCACCTGCGCGCAGGATCGGATCAGCGCAATCTCGGCATCGGATTTGTGCATCCGCTGGCGCATGGTCAGTGGCGCTACATCCACGGTGGCCTTTGGCGACAGGAAGCTGTCCATCAGGTCACATTGCGCAAGGGTCAGGTGATCGGCCTCATATCCGATGGTTTTGCCTGCGCCTGCAACCGACAAAACAGCCCGCCAGTAGTTGTTCCGCTGCCAGTCGGTATAGGTGATGTTGTCGCCATGACTGCGCCGCCACGGCTGGGCCGCATCGATCCCCGCGCTGATGGTCACATCCTCGGTCTGGGTCACCACCAACCCATAGGGCCGCCCGAACGCGCAATAGAGGAAACCTGAATAGTAGGCGACATTATGCATCGAGGTGAAAACACAGACATCAACACCGTTGGCCTGCATATCTGCCCGCAGGCGCGTCAGACGGTTTGCATATTCCTGCGCTTCAAAAGGAAGGGTCTTTTCACCCTGATGAAAACGGTAAAATTCTGGACGATCCATTTCTGGCTCCTTCACTATCATGCCAATGCACAAACGAAGAAGGTGACCTTCCTCGACTGCGCAGCAGCAAAGAAAAATCCCGGCGTTCAGGAAGGGAAAACGGGTTTGCACGTGAATGCAGGCGACGCCATCGCCAAGTCGTGCTGCTACATCGGAGCAAATGCCACGCCAAGGCAAGCAGATTTTGAAAAGGCTGAAATCTGGGCCGGACGCGGCGCCGGCAGGTCTCGGCTCACCCCGGGCATCCAGCCCTCCAGACCGTCACCCGCCGACCAGCATCCCCCCAGCAGCGCCATATCCGTGACCTATGCCAACAACGCCTCGGCGCACAGCTCAGCCCCACCCCCGTGCGGTTACCGAGCTCACTCACGGCGTTAGAGGTCTGGTTTATGGGCCGGAGCGGGTATTGGTCAATGCTGCAGCACCCGTAGCTTGCCCCCGATCCCGACATCGTGCCGCGGGGTTATCCCCGACCTCTTAAAGGTCGGGTTTTGCGTGTTTGAGGGGCCTTAGATCAAGCCATGTTCGGCAAACATTGCCTTGAGGTCGGCCTCTGGTCTTGCGCCGATATGGGAGATCACCTCGCCGGCCGCCACGCAGCCCATTTTGCCGCAGGTCTCGAGGTCATGGCCGTTCGTGAGACCCCACAGGAAGCCGGAGGCGAACAGGTCGCCTGCGCCGGTGGCGTCGACGATCTTGACGGGGGTGGCGGGCACCTGCCAGCGCTGTGCAGCTGACAGGATATGCGCGCCGTCGGCGCCGTCGGTGCAGGCCACGATCTCCACCTCGGAGGCAGCCTGAGCAAGGGCCGCGTCAAGGTCGTCGGTCTGGTACATGGACAGCATCTCGGCGCGGTTGCAAAACAGCAGGTCCACATGGTTCTGGATCAGGCCGCGAAACGCGTCGCGGTGGCGGTCTACGCAGAACGGGTCAGACAGCGTGACCGAGACCCGGCCGCCGCCGGCCTTGCACGCAGAGATCGCCTTGTCGAAAGCGGCCACAGAGGTCGGGCCATCAAAGCGGTAGCCTTCGAGATAGATCCAGTCGGCATCGGCGCATTGCTCCGCATCCACATCGTCAGGCCCCAGAAACTCGGTCACGCCGAGATAGGTGTTCATCGACCGCTCGCCATCGGGCGATACCAGCACGATGCAACGCCCGGTTTCGGCCTCGTGATCCTTGGGGGCCAGCGGCGTGTCATAGGCCGCCCCCTGCGCCCGCAGGTCATGGGCGAAAATCTCGCCAAGCTGGTCGTCTTTCACCTTGCCCACATAGGCCGTGGCCCCGCCCAGATGCGCAATGCCTGCGATGGTGTTGGCCGCAGAGCCGCCGGAAATTTCCTTGGCCGGGCCGATCAGGCTATACAGCTCGACGCCGCGCGCGCGGTCGGTCAGCTGCATGATGCCTTTCTCGATGCCGTTCTCGGCCAGAAAGGCATCCTCGCAGGGGGCCAGCACATCGACCATCGCGTTGCCGATGCCCACGACTTGAAAGGTTTTGCTCATAGGTTCTTATCCTCAAAAAGGCACAGATCGCGGATCAGGCAATTGCTGCACATGGGTTTTCGGGCTTTGCACACGTAGCGGCCATGCAGGATCAGCCAGTGATGCGCGTGATGCTGGAAGGCGACGGGGACGTGATCCTCGATCGCGCGTTCAACCGCGTCGACATCCTTGCCCGGACAGATGCCGGTGCGGTTGCCGATACGGAAAATATGCGTGTCAACGGCCTGCGCGGGATGGCCGAACCACATGTTCAGCACCACATTGGCCGTCTTGCGCCCCACGCCCGGCAAAGAGACCAGCGCCGCCCGCGACGAGGGCACCTCGCCGCCATACTCATCCACCAGCATCTGGCTCAGCTTGATGACATTCCTGGCCTTGTTGCGGTAAAGCCCGATGGTCTTGATATGCGCGATAACGCCCTCTTCGCCCAGCGCCAGCATCTTCTGCGGCGTGTCGGCGATCTGGAACAGCTTGGCAGTGGCCTTGTTGACGCCGACATCGGTGGCCTGCGCCGACAAGGCGACGGCCACCACCAGCGTATAGGCATTGGTGTGGTCCAGCTCGCCTTTCGGCTCGGCCTGCGCCGCCTGAAACCGGGAGAAAATCTCATGGATCGTGGAATAATCAAGCTGCTTGGCCATGCCGCGCGGTATGCCAAAGCGCTGAGGCCGCGGCAAGACGCAATGCTCAAGAAACGGGTCGAAGGATGGCCGCAGGCGCGTTAGCTTATGGGCAACAGAAAGGACCCTGACCATGAGCGCCCTGAGCAAGACGCAGCCCGAGACGGAGCCCCAGACAGATGACGCCCAAGGCGCCGCCTATCACTACGAGGTGGTGCGCCGCGCGATAGAGGTGATTGACGCAGGCGGCCCCGAGCTGACGCTGGAAGAGCTGGCACGCAAAATGTCGATGAGCCCCGCGCATTTTCAGCGTGTGTTCAGCAAATGGGCGGGCGTGTCGCCGAAACGCTTCCAGCAATATCTGACGCTGGGTCACGCCAAATCGCTGCTGGCGGCAAAATTCACCACGCTGGGCACGGCGGACGCCGTTGGCCTGTCGGGCAGCAGCAGGTTGCATGACCTGTTCCTGCGCTGGGAGGCGATGAGCCCCGGCGATTTCGCCCTGAAAGGCGCAGGGCTGGTGATCAGCTGGGGGTGGTTTGACAGCCCCTTCGGCCCGGCCCTTGTGATGGGCACCGAGCGCGGCATCTGCGGCATCGGCTTCTCGGCAGAGACCGGCAAAGAGGAGGCCATGCGCGATCTGACCTCCCGCTGGCCCAAGGCGCAATATGTGGAAAACGCGGATATGCTGCGCCCCTGGGTGCACGCGGCCTTCGGGGCGCAGCCCGCCCGGGACACACCGCTTTACCTGATCGGCGCGCCGTTCCAGATCAAAGTGTGGGAGGCGCTTCTTGCCATCCCTTCGGGCCATATCACCACCTATTCCGAAATTGCCGCCCATGTCGGCCACCCCAAAGCGGTGCGTGCCGTGGGCACCGCTGTCGGGCGCAACCCGATCAGCTGGCTGGTGCCGTGCCACAGGGCGCTGCGCAAATCCGGCGGTCTGGGCGGGTATCACTGGGGGCTGCCTGTCAAACGCGCGCTGCTGGCCTATGAGGCCGCCCGCGACGACACAAGGCAGGACGCCGCCGCAAACGGCTGAAGCCCGCCTGTTTACAGCTTGTTTCAACAAAGTGACCGCCTTGGCGGGAACCTGCGTATTCGCTCGGAGTTGTGAGTTGTAGTTTATGCGCATCCACACACATCTGAGCGCATCCGCCGCCTCTGTGCGGCCAATGGAAGGATATCTGCTATGAAACCGATCTTGTTTCTCATCCCCGCTGCCGCATTGGCCCTGGCGGGTTGCGACGCAACCACCCCGAACCAGAAGACCAAGAATGGCGCGATTGTCGGCGCCGCCGTCGGCGGGCTTCTGGGGGCGAACTCCACCAGTGACAACAAGCTGGAGCGCGGCCTGATCGGGGCGGCCATTGGCGGCGCGGTTGGCGGCGCGATTGGCAATGAGCTGGACAAGCAGGCCGCAGAGCTGCGCCGCGACCTTGATGGCAATATCGGCGTGGTCAATACCGGCTCCGAGCTGCGGGTGACCATGCCGCAGGACCTGCTCTTTGCCACTGACAGCGCGACCCTGCGCGGCGATCTGGTGAATGACATCCGGGTTCTGGCCGCCAATCTGGGTGATTACCCGAACTCCACCGTCTTTGTGGTCGGCCATACCGACAGCACCGGCGATGCCGCCTATAATCAGGGCCTGTCGGAACGCCGTGCGCGCTCGGTTGCGGCGGTGCTGCGCAGCGAAGGCGTGTCCTCGGCGCGTCTGCGGACGCAAGGTGCGGGCGAGGCGCAGCCCGTGGCGTCGAACAGCTCGGCCGCCGGGCGCGCCCAAAACCGCCGGGTGGAGATCATCATCCGCCCCAACGCGGCCTAAACCTGGATCGGCGGCCCGCATGATGAGCGTCCGGGCCGCCGATTCCCCCTTAACAGACAGCGCATTGCGCGGTAACATCTGCCCATAACCACGCCAAAAATGGCGGGATAAATAACTGAGGCAGGTAACAGATGACCCTTAAAACACTGAGCATTATCGGTGCAGCCGCATTATCTTTGGCGGCGTGCGACACCACGAATTTCGACACCACAAACGTCAACAAAGCCCAGACCGGTGCGCTGGTAGGCGGCGCTCTGGGCGGGCTTTTGGGCGCGTCCGGCGGCAATGGCGGCCTTGGCAGAGGCATTGTCGGCGCAGGCATCGGTGCTGCGGCAGGCGGCGTTATCGGCCATCAGCTGGACAAGCAGGCGCAGGATCTGCGCCGCGACATCCCCAATGAGAATATCGCGATCGAGAATACCGGCGACGAGCTGCGGGTGACCTTGCCACAGGCGCTGCTTTTTGCCTCCGACAGTGCCACGCTCAGCCCCGCGCTGGAAAATGACCTGCGCGCACTGGCGGGCAATCTCAACAGCTACCCTGACAGCACCGTGCGCATTGTCGGCCACACTGATGACAGTGGATCGGACGCGCATAATGCGGATCTGTCCGAGCGCCGCGCCTATGCGGTGTCCTGGGTGCTGGAAGGCGCGGGCGTGGCGGCGTCGCGCCTGAACACATTCGGTATGGGCGAAAGCCAGCCGGTTGCGGCCAACACCACGGAAGCGGGCAAAGCCCAGAACCGCCGGGTCGAGATCATCATCCGCCCCAACGCCGCCTAAGCCGGTTTCCAACGATGGAAGACGGCCTCCGCAATTCGGGGGCCGTTTTCATTTGCGGCCTGCCCCGCGTGGTCATATAATTTGACCAATTCGGAGGAACACCATGCCGTTTCAGAAGATCCAGGCCGAAAAACTGTCCGGCGCGGTGGTCAAGCAGATCGAGCTGCTGATCCTGCGCGGCATCCTGCGCCCCGGCGACCGGCTGCCTTCGGAACGCGAGCTGGCCGAGAAGCTGGGCGTCTCCCGCCCGTCCTTGCGCGAGGCCATCGCCACCTTGCAGGACCGCAACCTGCTGGAACCCAAGGCCGGTGCCGGCATTTTCGTGGGCAATGTCATGGGGGCCGAATTTTCCGAGACTTTGGTGCGGCTGTTCTCGGATCATGAAGAGGCGATGTTCGACTATATCTCCTTTCGCCGCGACATGGAGGGCATGGCAGCCAGACGCGCCGCCACCGTGGGCTCTGACACCGACCTCAAGGTGATCGACACGGTGTTTCGCAAGATGGAAGCCGCCCATACCAAGCGCAACCCGGCAGAGGAAAGCCAGCTGGACGCCGAATTTCACCTCGCCATCATCGAGGCCAGCCACAATGTGGTGATGCTCCATATGATGCGGGCGATGTTCACCCTGCTGCGCGAGGGGGTGTTCTATAACCGCCAGATCATGTTCAAACAACGCACCACCCGCGACACGCTTCTGGGTCAGCACCGCGCGATCAACGACGCGCTGCAGGCCCGCGACCCGGGCGCGGCGCAGGCGGCGGTCTCCGCGCATCTGAGCTATGTGGAAAACAGCCTGTCCGACCAGCACCGCACCGACCGCAACGAGGCAATTGCCCGGCAGCGGCTGGAACAGGAAGCCGCGCGCTAATCCTCCAAAGGCGGCGCACCACCGGCAAATGTATTGCCGCCCTGATAATTGCAAGGGTCTTCCTGCATCTGCAAATGCAGCTCGGTGCCGGTGTAGGGATGCGCGCGGGCCAGCTCTTCGTTGAAGCTGATCCCCAGCCCCGGAGCCTCCGGCGGCGTGATATAGCCGTTCTCGACGCGGATGGTGCCGCCGATCAGGTCGTCATGGAAGCTGGTCTCGATGCTTTCGCACATCAGCAGGTTGGGGATCGACGCGCCCAGATGGATATTCGCGGCCCATTCCACCGGCCCCGCATAAAGATGCGGTGCCATTTCGGCGTTGAACACCTCCGCAATGGCGGCCAGCTTCTTCATCTCCCAGATGCCGCCCGCCCGGCCCAGCGCCGGTTGCAGTATCTTGGCCCCGCCGCTGCGCAGCACGGTTGCAAATTCCGCCTTGGTGGTCAGCCGCTCGCCAGTGGCAATAGGGATGCGCACCGCATCAGCCACGGCCCTGAATTCCAGCAGATTATCCGGCGGGATCGGCTCCTCGAACCAAAGCGGATGATAGGGCTCCAGCGCTTGGCCCAGCCGGATCGCACCGTGGGTGTTGAACTGGCCGTGGGTGCCAAAAAGCAGGTCGGCGCGATCCCCCACCGCGTCGCGGATCGCCTTGCAAAACGCCACCGACATAGAGATATCGCTCATCGCAGGCTGATGCCCGCCGCGCATGGTGTAGGGGCCAGCAGGGTCAAATTTTACGGCCGTATAGCCTTCTTCTACCCGCGCCACAGCCGCTTCGGCAGCTTGCTCCGGCGAAAACCAGAACGCCGTCAGATCGTGATGCGGCAAGGGATAGAGATAGGTATAGGCCCGCAGCCGGTCATTCATCTTGCCGCCAAGCAAGGCCCAGACAGGCCGCCCGCGCGCCTTGCCCAGAATGTCCCAGCAGGCAATCTCAAGCCCTGAAAATGCCCCCATGACGGTCGGGTCGGGCCGCTGGGTAAAGCCAGAGGAATAGGCACGGCGAAACATCTTCTCGATGCTCTCGGGGCTCTCCCCTTTCATATGCCGCTCAAACACGTCGCGCACCACCGCGACCTGCACCTGGGGTGCTATGGCCGAGGCATAAACCTCCCCATAGCCCACAATCCCGTCATCGGTCACCAGCTTGGTGAATATCCAGTACCGCCCGCCCCAGCCCGGCGCGGGCGGGGCCACTATGAAAGTCTCAAGGCTGGCCAGTTTCATCCACAGCTCCCCTTTCCATGTTTGAAAATATCCTGGGGTCTTGCCCGTGCGGCTGAGGGGCAAAGCCCCTCAAAGAGCACAAAACATATCGCGCGCCGAAGGCGCTCATTCAAACACAATCACGTTGCGCCGCGCAGCACCCGTGCGGGTGTCGGCGATCGCCTCGTTGATCTGCTCCAAAGACCACCGCCCCGAAATCAGCTCGTCGAGCTTCAACCGCCCCTGCCGGTACAGATCCACCATCCAGGGGATGTCGCGTCGCAACACCGTGTCGCCCATCTTGGTGCCTTTCATCCCCTGCCCCATCGCGCCCAGAATAACCGGCTCATAGTCAGCCTTGGCGCCGGAATGGGGCATTCCGACGATATACATGTCGCCGCCCGCCGCCAGATAGCGCAGGCCCTGCTCAAAGGCAGGGATCGCGCCGACGGTCACAAAAACCGCATCGGCCATGCGGCCCCCGGTGATTTTGGCGACTTCTTTCCACGGCTTCTCGGCTGTTGCCAGCACGCCGTCGGTGGCCCCAAACGCGCGGGCTGCGTCCAGCTTGTCTTCCAGCACATCCATCGCGATAACCCGCGCGGCCCCGGCGATGGCTGCCCCCTGGATCGCGTTCAGTCCCACGCCGCCCGCGCCGATCACCACCACATTCTGACCCGGACGCACCTGCGCGGTGTTCACCACCGCGCCCATGCCGGTGATCACGCCGCAAGACAGAAGCGAGGCCGCATCCATCGGCATATCATAGGGAATGCGCGCAATCTGCGACTGGTCCACCACGGCCTTTTCCGCAAAGGCCCCGCAGGCCAGCCCGTGTTGCAGCGCGCCGCCATCGGCGGTTTTCAAAGGGCCGGCATCTCGGTCATAGCCTGTGCTGCATTGCACCGGCTGGCCGGTGGCGCAGGGCATACAGCTGCCACAGGAGCGGATCAGCGTGACCAGCACCGCGTCGCCTATGTTATACTCCGTCACGCCTGCGCCCAACGCGGTGATGCGCCCCGCCGCCTCGTGGCCATAGACCGCAGGCAGCGTCCCGCCCCAGCCACCATCGATGAAAGACAGATCGGAAAAGCAGATCGCACAGGCCTCCAGCTTGACCTCGACCTCGCCCGCGATGGGTGCGGCCAGCGCAACCTCCTCGATCACGAGGGGCGAGCCAAATTCATGGCAGACGGCGGCTTTGATAAGAGGCATGGGCCAGGTCCTTTATATCCGTGTTGCAGCCGAGCTTTGACCGGCACCTTCCACGGTGCAAGCGGTTTTGCGACCGTGACGGCATGGATTGCGCCGCGCCGCGTGCAGGGCTAGGTTTTGCGGGCTGACAGCTGGGAGGCCGCGCCATGCCATTTCTGACCCTCGACGATATCAGGCTGCATTACCGTGAGGATGGCGACCCGCAGGGCGCGCCGCTGGTCTTTGCCAACTCGCTGGGGACAAATCTGCATCTGTGGGACCCGATCATGGCGCTGCTGCCCAAGGGGCTGCGCATCATCCGCTACGACATGCGCGGGCATGGGCAGAGCGATGTGCCAAAGCCTCCCTATACAATGGGCGCGCTGGTGCGCGATGCAGAGCAGTTGATGGACCATCTGAAGGTCAGGGACGCGCTTTTTGTGGGCCTGTCTGTGGGCGGGCTTGTGGCGCAGGGTCTGGCCACCAAGCGGCTGGATCTGATCCGTGCGATGGTCTTGTCCAACACAGCGGCCAAGATCGGCACTCATGAGATTTGGCAGGGCCGTTTTGATCTGATCCGCGAGGGCGGGATGGAGGCCGTGGCAGAGGCCACGATGGAGCGGTGGTTCTCCAAAGCGTGGCACGGCACGCCGCAAATTGCCGCCTGGCGCGACATGCTGACAGCGACAGAGCCTGACGGCTATATCGGCTGCGGCCACGCGATTGCGGGAACCGATTTCTACACCACGACCGCCGCCCTGAGCTTGCCGACGCTGGCCATTGCCGGGGCCGAAGACGGGGCCACCCCGCCTGATCTCATGCGCGAGACGCAGGAGCTGATCAAAGGCAGCCAGTTCCATCTGATCCGGCGCGGCGGGCATCTGCCTTGCGTCGAGCAACCCGAGGAATACGCGCAGGTGCTGACCCGCTTCATGCGCGAGACGGGGCATATTTAACCTATGGCCGTGACGCCTTTTGACAGCGGGCTTTACCGCGACCTGTTTCATGACACAGAGATCGGCTCGCTGTTTTCCGACAGCGCGGAGATCCGCGCGATGATGCTGGTCGAGGGGGCGCTGGCCAAGGTGCAGGGCCAGTTGGGGATCATCCCCGAGCTGTCCGCCGCCTTTATCGAACGCAGCTGCCGCGAGATACAGGTCGACCCTACCGGGCTGACCGCCGAGACCGGCGCAAACGGCATCCCGGTGCCGGCCCTGGTCAAAGCCATGCGGGTTGCGATGGAAGCCCCGGACCATGCGCAATACCTGCATTGGGGCGCCACCACGCAAGACATCATGGACACGGCTCTGGCGCTGCGCCTGCGGCAGATTCTGGCGCTTTGCGAACAGCGTCTGGATGCGGTGCTGGCCCGGATGGCGGATATGGCGCAGACCCATGCGACACTTCCGATGGCCGGGCGCACATGGATGCAGGTGGCCACACCCACCAGCTTTGGCGCGGTGGTGGCCAGCTGGGGGAGGCCGCTCGCAGAGCTGCGCGCACGCCTTGAGACGGTGCGCGCGGGCTGTCTGATCGTGTCGCTGTCAGGCGCGGCAGGGACCGGCGCGGCCTATGGCCCCAAAGCAGCCGAACTGCGCCAGAGACTGGCCGATGAATTGCGGCTCGGCAACAGGGATGCCAGCTGGCACAGCGCGCGCGACGGGATCGCGGGGCTGTCAGCCTGGGCCGCGCAGATCAGCGCATCGCTGGCAAAAATGGGCGAGGATGTCCTGCTGATGAGCCAAAGCGGTATTGGCGAGCTGCGGCTTGGTGGCAGTGGCAGCTCCTCCACCATGCCGCAAAAGCAAAACCCGGTGGCGCCCTCACTGCTGAGCGCTTTGGCGCGGAATACCATTGGGGCGAATACGACACTCCAAAGCGCCGCAATCCACCGCCAGCAACGCGATGCGGCGGCCTGGATGGCCGAATGGATGGCGCTGGGGCAGGTCTGCATGGGCGTCGGGCGCGGGCTGGCTGTGGCAGACCAGATGCTGGGGCAGATGACGCCCGATGCGGAGGCCATGCTGGCCAATCTCGATGACGGGCGCGGGCTGATCTATGCCGAGGCGCTGCAATTCGCGCTGACCGACCGCATGTCACGCCCCGACGCGCAGCAGGCGGTGAAAGAGCTGTGCCAAAGCGTGATGGCCGATGGTGGCAATCTGCGCGACGCGGCTGTGGCAAAATGGGATGAGCCGGGGCTGGCGGCGCTGTTTTCGCCCGCCGCGCAGCTTGGGCTGGCACCTTCTGAGGCGCGTGGATTTGCCCAGATGATCCGCGGCTGAGATGCACAACAAGGCCGTCACCTTCATCCTGATCACCGTGACGCTGGATGCGATGGGCATCGGGCTGATCCTGCCTGTGATGCCCGACCTGATCCAGGAGGTGCGCGGCGCGGGCATCGGCAATGCGGCGCTTTGGGGCGGCATCCTGTCGGCGGTGTTTGCCGCGATGCAGTTCCTTTTTTCGCCGACACTGGGCAACCTGTCGGACCGGTTCGGGCGCAGGCCAGTGTTGCTGATCTCCCTGGCGGTGATGGCGTTTGACTATATCCTGATGGCGGTGGCCGGGACGATGACGCTTTTGATCATCGGGCGCATTCTGGGCGGCATCACGGCGGCGACGCATTCAACGGCAGCGGCGTTCATGGCCGACATCTCTCCGCGTGAGAAGAAGGCGCAGAATTTCGGGCTGATTTCTGCGGCATTTGGGGCGGGGTTTGTATTGGGGCCAGTGATTGGCGGGCTGTTGGCCGAGCTTGGGCCTCGCGCACCCTTCTGGGCGGCGGCGGCTCTGACGGCGGCAAATCTGGTGTTTGGCTATTTCGTGCTGCCTGAGACTGTGACCGAGAAAAACCGCCGCCCGTTTGACTGGCAGCGCGCCAATCCGGTGGGGGCGTTTGACTATATAAGCCGCCTGCCCGGCCTGACCGCGCTGATGGGGGTCTATTTCTTTTACCAGATTTCCAACATGGTCTACCCGGCGGTCTGGGCCTATTATACGGCGGCCAATTTCAACTGGTCTCCGGGCATGATCGGTGCGTCTCTGGCG
>CALFWN010000235.1 GCA_937928335.1 uncultured Litoreibacter sp.
AGCTCGCGCAGGGCGGGGTTGGCGAACAGCTCATCAACCAGCGCGATGGCCTCCGCCACCGAATTGGCGGCCAGATCACCGCCCGGCAGATCGCTGCCAAAGGCAAAGGCAAACTGCCCGTCCGCGTTGCGGGTCAGGTTCACGCGCGCATCCTTGATGCGCAGGGTCTCCAGCGCGATGCGGCCTTGCAAAAGCTCGGACGTGTCCACCTGCACCTGCAGGCTGGGCAGCGCCATCAACGGCGCGCTGGGTGTGCCGCGCAGCCGCACGCCCTGCAGCTCGACCGTGGGGCGCAGCTGGTCATCCAGAAGCCCCACCCGGATGCCCGCAATCTCCAGCCCCGGCCCGTCAATCTGCGCGTTGATGCGGGCCGTGGCCCGTTCCGTGGCCCAGTCCGGCAGGGCCACAGAGCGGCCCATCACCATCACAACCGCCACCATGACGAGCGCCGCGGCGAAACTCAAAAGCGCGGTGCCAACGGATAAAAACACCCAGCGTTTGCGCGTACGGCGGCGTTTGGGTTTCACCGCGCCGGGGTTGCCGCCGGGCAAGGGCGGGGGCGCATCTATACCTTGTGCCGCAGAGCCCTCCGGCTCAACGCTGTCCAAAGCGTCCGTCTCCTCTGGGTCTTGCTCCGCCATTGGCCCCGTTTGCTCCCGCGCGCGCGCCCCGCAGCTGCAATCTGACGCTGCATCTCTTTACGGGGTTTAACTTTGTTTATACTGCCCTAGCTTGCCGTCACATCACTTTTTCTCCGCCACCTTCAAAAAAGGACATCTTCTCTATGCTTGATCAAGGCGATATGGCCCCCGATTTCACCCTGCCCCGCGACGGGGGCGGCACTGTGACCCTGTCCGCGCTGCGCCCCGGCAAGGTGGTGGTCTATTTCTACCCCAAGGATGACACGCCCGGCTGCACCAAGGAGGCCATCGGCTTCACCGCGCATCTGGACGCCTTCAAGGCGGCGGGCTGCGAGATCATCGGCATCTCCAAGGACACAGCCGCCAAGCATGACAAGTTTCTGGCCAAACATGATCTGGGCGTGATCCTCGCCTCGGATGCGGAAAACGAGACCTGCGAGGCTTACGGCGTGTGGAAAGAGAAAAGCATGTATGGCAAGACCTATATGGGCATCGAGCGGTCCACTTTTCTGATTGGCGGCGACGGCAAGGTGTTGACCGCATGGCATAAAGTGCGCGTTCCGGGCCATGTGGAGGCGGTGCTGGAGGCTGTGCAAAACGCATGAGCCTCACCTTGCGCGATATGGCGGTTGACGTGCTGTCGACGGCGGATGCCCATGCCAAAGTGGCGCTCAGCCGCGCCCATGCGGCGCGGTGGCAGGCGGCGCGTGCAGCAGGTGAGGAGATACCCCTTGGCCGCGCAGCCCCGCCCGACGCCCCTGCCCGGCCCGATGCGCCCGAGCTGTTATCGCCACGCGACGTGCCGCACCGCAAACCGGGCACGCCTGAGGGCCGCATCGCCATGCTGCACGCCATCGCCCATATCGAGCTGAACGCGGTCGACCTGCATTGGGACATTATCGCACGGTTTCCCGAGACCCGCTTCCCGATGGGGTTTTATGATGATTGGGTGAAGGCGGCGGATGAGGAATCCAAGCATTTCGGGCTATTGTCCGACTGCCTGATCCGCCACGGCAGCTTTTATGGCGCGCTGCCCGCCCATGCCGGTATGTGGCAGGCCGCCAGCGACACGGCCAGCGACATCATGGGCCGTCTGGCCGTGGTGCCGATGGTGCTGGAGGCGCGCGGGCTTGACGTCACGCCCGGCATGATCGCGCTGTTCAAACAGGCCAAGGACAAAGAGACCGTCGCGGCGCTCGATGTGATCTATGCCGAGGAGGTCGCGCATGTGGCATATGGCTCGAAATGGTTCCATTTCCTGTGTGGCCGCGAGGATCGCGACCCCAAGGAGGCGTTTCACGCGCTGGTGCAGCGCTATTTCCACAGCGCGCTGAAACCGCCCTTCAACGAGGAAAAACGCGCCGAAGCCGGCATCGCGCCCGACTTCTACTGGCCCCTCGCACAGACCCCGCCCGCGCTGAGTTGACGCGAGGCCACGCTACGTCAACTTACGCCCGGAAGTCGCTCCGCCGTCAGCAAAAAGCCGCTAGTCGGGCAAAAAAAGCGACCCGAAATCTTGCGGCACTGACCCCAAACTTCTATGCACAAAGCGTGCGTGCTGTATTCGTGTGGGGACACGAGGTGTGCATTTGCTGCTGGGTATGGGACAAACGGGGCCGGAATATTGCAAAAACGACTGCTTGATACGCTGAATACAGCGTTGGATCGCCACCTGCCGGAACAACGGATGTTCCTCAAATCCGAAAGCGGCACGCGGTTCATCCGTTTGCGGCCCGCCACCTCTGCGGCCATCCTGGCCGGTGGTGCACTTTTGATGAGCTGGACCATTGTGGTCACCGCCATTTTCCTGATGGACGCGATCAGCTCGGGCAACCAGCGTGAGCAGGCCCAGCGCGAACGCGCCATTTACGAGGCCCGCCTGAACGCGCTCAGCCAGGAACGCGACGACCGCGCCTCCGAGGCCGCAGCCGCACAAGAGCGGTTCTTCGTGGCGCTCGATCAGGTCTCGAACATGCAAAGCGAGCTTCTGGCCTCCGAGGATCGCCGCACCGAGCTGGAGACCGGCATCGAGGTGATCCAGAAGACCCTGCGCCGCACCATCAAGGAACGTGACGGCGCGCGTGAACAATATGCCACGCTGATGACCGAACTGGAGGAAGGCGCCGATGGCGCAAACCCCACCCTCGCACGGGCGCAGACGGCGGATGGCTCGGTGGCCTTCCTGACCGCAGCGCTTGAGAAAACCGCCGCCGAGCGTGACGAGGCGATCAAGTTCTCCTCCGAGGCCGAGCAGATCGTCTCAGACCTGCAATTTGAAATGGACCTCAACGAGGACCGCAACAACCGTATTTTCCAGCGCCTTGAAGAGGCGGTAACCGTGTCGCTTGAGCCGCTCGACAAGATGTTCCGTGCCGCAGGTATGCCCACCGAGCGTATTCTGGACGAGGTGCGCCGCGGCTATTCCGGTCAGGGTGGCCCGCTGCTGCCGGTGACCAAATCGACCTCCGGCGGCGCGTCGATCCCTGACAGCACCTCGCTGCGCGCCAACACGCTCCTCAAGGAGCTGGACCGCATCAACCTGTTCCGCATTGCCGCCGACAAAACCCCGGTCGGCCTGCCCGTGTCGGGCAATTTCCGCTACACCTCCGGCTTTGGCTTCCGCAATGACCCCAAAGGCGCGGGCCGCCGGATGCACTCGGGCGTCGATTTCGCGGCCTCGCGGGGCACACCGATCAACGCGGCGGCGGACGGTGTTGTGACCTTCGCGGGCTGGCAGTCAGGATATGGTAAATTGATCAAGATACGCCATGCCTTCGGCATCGAAACACGATATGCGCATCTGTCCAAAATTCGTCTGAATGTTGGTCAAAAAGTCTCGCGTGGTGATCGCATCGGTGATATGGGAGCCACTGGACGGGTCACAGGGACGCATCTGCACTATGAGGTGCGGATCAACGGGAACCCAGTGAACCCGATGACTTACATCAAGGCAGGACGCGATGTTTTCTAAAAGCAAGATCAACGAGCCAAACACTTCCAAGGACGCAGGCGACAAGCCCGCCCCAGCGTCCGGCGGCGCAGGCAGCATGGCCCCGAAATCGGACCTCAGCAGCTCAGCACCCCGCCCCAAGGCCGCACCTTCGGTGCTGTCCAACGACCTGACGATCACCGGCAACATCAAGACCGTCGGCGATGTACAGGTGGAGGGCACCGTGGAGGGTGACATCCGGGCGCATCTTCTGACCGTCGGCGAAACGGCCGTGATCAAGGGCGAAATCATCGCCGATGACGTGGTGGTCAATGGCCGCATCGTGGGGCGTGTGCGCGGGCTGAAGGTTCGGCTGACCTCAACCGCACGGGTCGAAGGCGATATTATTCACAAGACGATTGCGATTGAATCCGGGGCCCATTTCGAGGGTTCCGTGCAGCGTCAGGACGACCCTCTCAATACCGGAGCAACCAAGGCCTCTGCAGCACCAAAGGCAGAGCCCGCAAAAAGCTAGTTGAATGACCCAAAAAACGGCCTCCGAGCATATTTCTGGCTCGGAGACTTACACTTTATGCGCCCCTGAAGGGCGAAAATTTATTCTGTTTGCAGCTATTCTTGCCTCCGCCCTCGGATTTATCGATGGGTCAATGGTCGCGATAGCGCTTCCGGGGATGCGCGACTCCTTGGTTGCCACGCTGGTTCAGGCACAATGGATATCAAACGCCTACATGCTCACGCTGTCGGCCCTCATTCTGGTGGGCGGAGCCATTGGCGACCGGTTCGGGCTGGCCAAGGTCTTTGCCGGCGGCATCAGCCTGTTTGTCATCGCCTCCATCGCCTGCGCGCTGGCCCCCACCCCGCAATTTCTGATTGCCGCACGCGGTATTCAGGGCATTGGCGCGGCCTTCATGGTGCCGGGCTCGCTGGCGCTGATCTCGCGCGCCTACCCGCCCGAGGAGCGCGGGCGTGCCATCGGCATCTGGGCGGCTTCGGCGGCCATCACGGCAGCGCTTGGCCCGATCATCGGCGGGCTGGCCCTGACCTATGGCGACACCGAAACCTGGCGCTGGATCTTCGCCATCAACCTGCCTTTGGGCGGGCTGGCGCTGTTTGTGCTGTGGTCGAAGGTTGATCAGGACCCCGCCCAGCCGGAGCGCGGCGTCGATTTTCCGGGCGGCATATTGGCGACGCTGGGGCTTGGGCTGGTCGCGTGGTCGCTGACCGGGGCCGAGCATGGCGATCTGGTCGATGCCCGCGCGCTGGCCTATGGCGGCGCGGGGCTGGTTGCACTTGGCGCCTTCATCTGGGTCGAGGCCCGCAGCCCGCATCCGATGATGCCGCTTGATCTGTTCTCAAACCTGCATTTCACCGTCGCCAATATCGTCAGCTTCTTCATCTATTTCTCCTTCTCGACCATCTCCATGTATCTGCCTATGGCCGTGATCGGCGGCTGGGGCGTTACCGAGATCGAGGCCTCGGCCGCCTATGCGCCGCTCTCCTTCTTCATCGCCACCTTGTCGGGCCTGTCGGGCCGGATGGCCGACCGCTACGGCCCCGCGCCGCTTCTGGTCGCGGGCTCGCTGGTTCTGGCGGGCGGCTATACCGCGCTGTCGCTGGTGGCGCATACGCAGAATTTCTGGGGCGCGGTGGTGCCTGCCATGTGCCTGCAAGGCATCGGCATGGCGCTGGTGGTGACACCGCTCTCCACAGCCGTCATGGGTTCGGTGGAAAGCCACAAGACCGGCACGGCTTCGGGCGTGAACAACGCGGTGACGCGTATGGCGGGGCTGATCTCGGTCGCCGCGATGGGCAGCGTGATTGCGGTGACCTACGGGGCCGAGGGCGGCGGCGGCAGCTTTGGCGAATTCAACGATATACCCGGTCATGCAGCCGCCTCCAACGCGGCATTTGCCCGGTTCGCGGCCATTGCCGCGATGCTCTGTCTGATTGCGGCGGCGATCTCGCTTTTCAGCGGGTTCAAAGGCAAGCCCGGAGATCGCAGCAAAACAGATGAGGTTGCCGAAAAAAGCCTCTCCAGCGTGGTCTCCTAGGCGCGGGTTTTCAAAGCACTAGCCCTGCGCGTCCGCGCGGCTTTTGCCCGACACGTTCTGCGCCAGCGTCTTGGCCATGAACGCATCCAGATCACCGTCCAGCACGCCCTTGGTGTCTGACGTCTCGTGGCCGGTGCGCAGGTCTTTCACCATCTGGTAGGGCTGCAACACGTAGTTGCGGATCTGGTTGCCCCAGCCTGCATCACCCTTGTTTTCATGCGCCTCGTTGATGGCCGCGTTGCGGCGGTCCAGCTCCATCTGGTAGAGCCGCGATTTCAGCGCCTTCATGGCGATGTCACGGTTCTGGTGCTGCGACTTTTCCGAGCTGGTGACCACGATGCCCGTGGGCTCATGGGTGATGCGCACCGCCGAGTCGGTCGTGTTGACATGCTGCCCGCCCGCGCCGGAGGATCTGTAGGTGTCGATGCGGATATCTGACGGGTTCACCTCGATCTCGATATTGTCATCCACCACCGGGTAGACCCAGATGGAGCTGAAGGAGGTATGCCGCTTGGCCGCCGAGTCAAAAGGCGAGATCCGCACCAGACGGTGCACACCGCTTTCCGATTTCAGCCAACCATAGGCATTATGCCCGCTGATCTTGTAGGCCGCCGATTTGATCCCCGCCTCGTCGCCGGGGCTGGTCGATTGCAGCTCTACCTTGAAGCCGCGCTTTTCGGCCCAGCGCACATACATGCGCGCCAGCATCGAGGCCCAGTCGCAGCTTTCCGTGCCGCCCGCGCCCGCGTTGATCTCAAGGAAAGTGTCATTGGCATCCGCCTCGCCGTCCAGCAGCGCTTCCAGCTCCTTGGCCGCGGCCTTCTCGACCAGCGCCAGCAATGCGACCTCGGCCTCTGCCACCACCTCGGCGTCATCTTCCATCTCGCCCAGCTCGATCAGCTCGATATTGTCGCTCAGCTCCGCCTTCATCGTGGTGTAGCCCTCCATCGCGTCCACCAATTGCTGGCGGTCACGCATCAGCTTCTGGGCCTTTTCGGGGTCGTCCCACAGGGCCGGGTCCTCGACACGGGCGTTGAACTCCTCCAGCCGGTGCGGGGCGGTCTCCCAGTCCATGCGGGATTTCAGCAGCTCAAGCGATTGGGTGATGGCCTCGACGGCATTTTGTGCGTCTGCGCGCATGTGTTGGGTCTCTCGTGATTGGGCTACCCCCTAGATAGGCGGGTTGGGCGGTGGTGACGAGGGCAAAATTGCTAATAGAGCCCGCCCGCGCTGATCGTGCCCAGATTGGCCCGCGTCGGGATCACCGCCTTCTTGCCGCTCGACGAGGTCACCTCGCGCACCTCATTGACCGAGCTGTCGCCGCGCGAATACAGGTTCAAGTTCGAGCCCATCGCAAAGCCGCCATCAAGAATATTGCCAAGCCCGTAGGCTGGCAGCTCGCCGTCGCGGAAATACTCCATCACCACATGGTCACCAAAGGAGCCTTCCGGCAACACGCCGCCCGTGTGGCGGTCGATGGGCACGAAATACCCGCCCTCCGGCACCTGGAAGTCGCCACCGCCATATTTGGCCGTCGCCTGCTGCATGAAGCTGTTGAACACCGGGCCGCACATGCCGCCACCCGAGGCCCCCCGGCCAAGGCTGCGCGGGCGGTCATAGCCGATATAGCAGCCCGCCACGATATTCGAGGTGAAGCCCACAAACCACACGTCCTTGGCGTCATTGGTGGTGCCGGTCTTGCCCGCCGTAGGCACTGACAGCTTGACGAAATTGGCCGCCGTGCCACGATCCACCACCCCTGTCATCATCGAGGTCAGCTGATAGGCGGTGATCGCATTCATCACCCGTTCGCGGTTTGACACGATGGTTGGCGCGAAATCCTGATCAAGGGAGGCCAGCTGGCAATCCTCGCAGACCCGCTGGTCATGGCGGTAAACCGTCCGGCCCCAGCGGTCCTGCACGCGGTCCACCAGGGTCGGCTCCACCCGTTCCCCGCCATTGGCAAACATCGCATAGGCGGCGACCATCTTGAACAAGGTCGATTCCTGCGCCCCCAGCGCGTTGGACAGAAACGGGTTCATCTCGTCATACACGCCGAAACGCTCCGCATATTGCGCCACCGTGCCCATGCCGATCTCTTCGGCCAGACGGATGGTCATCAGGTTGCGCGACCGCTCGATGCCGGTGCGCAACGGCGCAGGCCCGTAAAACTTGTTCGACGCGTTTTTGGGCCGCCACAGCCCTTGCGGGGTGTTGATCTCGATGGGAGCATCCACCACGATCGTATTGGGCGAGAAACCACTGTCGAGTGCCGCCGCATAAACAAACGGTTTGAACGACGAGCCCGGCTGGCGCTTTGCCTGCGTCGCCCGGTTGAAGACCGAATGCTGGTAGGAGAACCCGCCCTGCATCGCCAGCACCCGGCCGGTCTGGGCATCCATCGCCATGAACCCGCCCTGCACCTGCGGCACCTGCCGCAGCGAATAGCTGTCCCCCTCGCGGGGGGCCACATGGATCACATCGCCCACTGCCAGCAGATTATCCGCCGCCGCACGCGCCGTGCCGAGCTTGCCATCCTCGCGCCGGGGCCGCGCCCATTTCACGTCACTGCCCGGCAACACGCCAAGCCCCGCGCCTTCCACACCGATCCGCGCATCCTCGCCGTCAAAGCCCAGCACCACGGCGGCGCTCCAGCCCTCCACGTCGCGCGGGAAGACCGTGTTGTTCAGGGCGCTCTTCCAGCCCTCGCCTTCCAGCAGCTCAGGCTCGATCCGGGTCTTGACCCGGTGAAACACGCCCTGGCTGCGGTCGTAATTCTCCAAAGCCTGACGCAGGCTCCGCGCGGCCTCGTCCTGCAATTCGCGGTCCACGGTGGCCCGGATCGACAGCCCGCCACCGAAAAATTCCTCTTCGCCGAAATCGCCCGACAATTGGCGGCGGATCTCGTCGGTGAAATAGTCGCGGTCCCGGATCTGGCCCTTGAAGGGGTCGAAATCGCCATTCTGCACGGTTTTCAGCGGCGCGTCCTTGGCCCGCTCATATTCCGCCTCGTCGATATAGCCGTTCTCATACATCTCGCGCAGCACGAAGTTGCGCCGTCCCAGCGCGCGCTCAACCTGCCGGACGGGGTGGTAGTTGGAGGGCGCTTTCGGCAGCACCGCCAGATAGGCCGCTTCCTCCACGCTCAGATCGCTCAGCGTCTTGTTGAAATAGGTCTGCGCGGCGGCCGCCACGCCAAAGCTGTTCTGGCCCAGAAAAATCTCGTTGAGATAGAGCTCAAGGATCTTGTCCTTGTCCAATGTGCCCTCGATGCGGGCGGCCAGGATCAGCTCCTTGATCTTGCGCTCCGCCGAGCGTTCGCCGCCCAGAAGGAAGTTCTTCATCACCTGCTGCGTGATGGTCGAGGCGCCGCGCAGCCGCGCGCCCTGAGCCGCATCCACCGCCGCCTTGGCCATGCCCAGCGGGTCATAGCCCTTGTGAGTGTAGAAATTCTTGTCCTCCGCCGAGATGAAGGCCTGCTTCACCATGTCGGGGATCTCGTCTGCGGGGGCGAACAGGCGGCGTTCCTGCGCAAATTCGTCAATCAGCTCGCCCTGACCCGAATAAATCCGGCTGATTGTGGGCGGCGTGTATTGCGCCAGCTGGTCGGTGTCGGGCAGGTCGCGGGCATACATCATGAAGATCGCACCCACCAACAGGGCAACCGCCACCAGCCCGATGGTCACGAGGCTGAAGATCGAGCCGAAAAACGATAGGATCGCGCGTAAGATCACGGGTTACTCCCCACACCAATTGCCTTTCTTATAAGCCTTTGCCGCCGCCGGGTCAAAATCACAACCCGTGCAGGGGCGAAACATTGCCGCAGCGTTGTTTCCCGGGCTTCATCTCATCTGCCCGCGTCATTTGCGCGCCTCCTCATCTGCGGCCCAGGCCGTGACCGCATCGACGATCCCTTCCGCCGCCCGGCTGCGCCAGTCCGGGTCGGTCAGACGGCTCAGATCGGTCTGGGAGGACATGAACCCCAGCTCGATCAGCACCGAGGGGATATCAGGCGCTTTCAGCACCGAGAACCCGGCCTGCAGGCGTGGCCGCTTGTGCAGCTCGCCCAGCTGCCCGCGCAGGCCCGTCACCATATGGCCCGCCAGCCGCTCCGTGCGGAGCTTGGTGCCCGCGCGGGCCAAGTCCATCAATACGGTGGCGATCTGGTCATCCTGCGCGCGCAAATCAACACCTGCCAGAATATCCTGCCGGTCCTGCCGCTCCGCCAATGTCGCACTCGCCCGGTCAGAGGCCTCTTTCGACAGCGTATAGACCGTGACGCCCGTGGCCCGCCCTTCGGCCAAAGCATCGGCATGAAGCGAGATCAGCAGATCCGCCTGCGCCGCCCGCGCAATGGAGACCCGCGCGGGCAGCGACACAAACCGGTCCTCCTCGCGGGTCATCACCACCTCATCCACCCCGCCGCGCAACAGCGCCTCTTTCAGCGCGCGTGCAAATTGCAGCATCAGGTCGGCCTCGTCATGCCCGCCGCGCTGCGCGCCCGGATCAACGCCGCCGTGACCGGGATCAAGTGCCACGACCAGCCTGTCATCATCGCGGCCCGTGCGCCCCGCGCCGTCCGGCGGCGCGCTTGGGGCTGGCTCACGCCGCACCCCGTCCGGCTCCGCCGCACCCGCCGCAAAAGCCGTGCGGGAGACATCGCGCAGCCGCACCCGGACCACCGCCGTTCCCTCATTGGGATCGGTTTCCAGCGCCGCGGTCTCGACACCCATCGGCACACCCAGCCCCAGAACCAGCCGTGACCAGCCAGCAGGCCCGGCGCCCCAGGACAGGGTCTCGACACGCTCCGAGCGGTCCAGCGCATCAAGCGCCTGCTCAAAGCGCACCTCGCGAAACTCGATGACGATCCGCATCGGCGCGTCCAGCGCAAAAATCCGGTAAGGCACCGCCTGGGTCAGCGCCAGAGACATGTCCACGCCGTCTTGCGTGTCGGTGATGCCGGAGGCGGCCATCTCCACCCGCGCCACGGCCCGCAGATCCTGCGCCATAGATGCGCCCGATATCAAAGCCCAGAACAGGCCGTAGATGAGAATTCGCTGCATGGCTGCCCGCCTGCTTTTTCGGTCTTGTTTTGAGGCCCTCTATACAGCCTCTCCCCCCGCTTGTCCCAGCCCGATTTCACCCCAATCCCAAATTCATCCCAAGCCCAAACCCTCAAACTCAAGCGCCCTCCGTGACAGGCTCCCGCCCATCACTGCTTCAAAAATACCTCGGGGGGAGGCGCGTCAGCGCCGGGGGGCGGAGCCCCCAAAACACCCCCCTCAAAAACACCGCCCCAAACATCCGCCAAAATCACAGCAGGTTCACAGCTTCGCCCGCCCCGCCATGAAGCGCTGCAACCGGGCCAGCCCCTCGACAATATCCTCCGTGGCCCGCGCATAGGAGAACCGCACGGTCTGATGCCCCCGCACCGGGTCGAAATCCAGCCCCGGCGTGATCGCCACGCC
>CALFWN010000236.1 GCA_937928335.1 uncultured Litoreibacter sp.
ATCACCAGCCCGATGGCTATGCTGAGCCCGCAGGCAATATAGCCTTTGTACCTAGCTGCCATAGAAATACCGGGTGAGATGAAAGAAGACCGGTGCGGCGAACACCACGCTGTCCATCTGATCAACAAAGCCACCCTGACCCGGAATGAGATGGCCCCAGCTATTGACGCCGCGATCCTGCTTGATGGCCGACAGGACCAGCGAGCCTCCGACACCGATCAGGTAGATCACCACAGCAATCAGCGCGGCGGCCCAGGGGGTGAACGGCGTGATCCAGAACAACAAAAGCCCGATCCCGGTGGCAAAGCCTGCGCCGCAGAGCACGCCCTCGCGGGTCTTGGGAGAGAGGTCGGGGGCCAGCCGGTGTTTGCCAATGCGTCGCCCTGCGTAATATTCGGCCAGATCGCCCAGCTGAACCACCAGCACCAGAAATGCGATCAGCAGCACGGAGCGCCCGGTGGAGCCTTGCGCCCCTTCGATTTCCAGCGTCACCAGAGCAGGGACATGGGAGGCGCAGAAGACGCAGATCATCAGGCCCCATTGGGTTTCGGAGACGCGGGACAGGAAATCGCGCCCATCTCCCCGGATCACCGACAGGATCGGCAGGATCAGGAAGGCGTAGACCGGGATAAAGATAGAGAACAGCCCATCCGCCCCCATCCAGACCAGCACATATTGCAGCGGGAAGACCACGTAGAAGGCCGCGATCAACGCCCAGTGATCGGCCTTGGTCTTGCGTGTCAGGGTCAGAAATTCGCGCAGCGCCGCGAAGGAGGCGAAGGCAAAAAGCAAGATCACCCCGGTCCGCCCGATCAACAGCGCTATGGCCAGCAGGAAGACCATCGCCCACCATGAATGCAGCCGGGTGACATAGGTCTCGACCGTAGGGTGGGAGCCATGCCGGGCAAGACGATGCCGCAGGATCTCGCCTGCGATGGTGGCGATGATCAGCAGCGCGCAGGCGGCCCCGAACAGCACCACGATGGAGATGCTGGTCTGTGTCGGCATCTCGGGGATCATGCGCTTGGCTCCCGCACCGGCATCAGGGAAGACAGCGCCGTAGCACTGCGGGCCAGAAAGCTGTCTTTGCCCTCATCTTTTTCGACATGCAGCGGCGCGCCGAAAATGACGGTGCAGCCAAGGGGGACGGGGATAACCTCGCCTGAGGGCATCACAGAGGCGATATTGTCGATCCAGGTCGGCACCAGATCAATCTCGGGCCGCGCCTTGGCGATGTTGTAGAGCCCGGCCTTGAACGGCATCAGCGGGTCGTCGGAGCGGTTGCGCCCGCCTTCGGGAAAAATGATCACCGAGGCGCCCTCGTCCAGCGCGCTGACAATCTTGGCAATCGGGTCCTCGGTCTGATGATCCGTGCGGCGGTCAATCAGGATGGCGCGGAACACCTCGGGGCCAATGAAGGCGCGGGCCTTCGTTTTCAGCCAGTAATCGGCGGCCGCGACAGGACGGGTCACGCGGCGCAGGGCGGGGGGCAGCACGGTCCACACAATCGGCAGATCGGCATTGGAGGTGTGGTTGGCGAAATAGATGCGCTGGCGGTTCACCGGCTCGATGCCGCGCCAATCGGCGCGGGGCGCGGTGATGAATTGCGCAAACAGGGCCAGAAGCTGTCCGGCGATGGTGGCGGCAATGCTGCGCATGGAACCCTCTGTTGGCATTGTCGGGCCACCGTGACGGGAAGGCCGTGACAGTTCAAGAAAAACCGCGCCCCGGTTGTCTTGCGCGGGGCGCGGGAAGGGGGGGCTGCTCGGGGGACCAGGGAAGGGACGAATGAGCAGCCCCGGCGATCAGCTGTCTTTGTCAGAGGTGACGTAATCCTCAAGCAGCTTTTCGTTGCGGGCGGCCTCGATACGCTGAATGCGGTCGGCGGCGATCCGTTCGTCGAAGCGGTATTTGACGAAGTTGATCAGGCTGACGCAGAGCATCAGGACGGCGATGGCCCAATAGCCTTTGGTCGAGAGAGGCACGTCAGGCGACATGTAGAGGCTGAGCGCCAACATCCCGAGCGAGACCAATGCGCCGGCCAGGTTCACCAGCATGATCAGGGCGTTGTCGTTATGAGAGTTATGTCCAAACATCGGGTTATTCCTTCTTTGAATTTGGGGTTGGACGCCGCGCGGGGCGTTAAGATTTGCCTTTCAGGCGCTTGAGAACATCTGCGCCGGTGGTGCGATCGGCCTTGCCATAGCCCTGATCGGCCATCCGGTCGCTCAGCGTGTCGTGGCTGAGGTCGCGGTTGATCTCCGACAGGATTTCCGACTGCTCGAACGGGTCGTCGCGGCCCAGCACCTGGGCGATCAGCTCCTCGGCCTCCTCGACGCTGGATTGCGTGCGGATGGTGGTGTTGAGCCGGCTCTGGATTTGCTGCTCGTGGCGGACGGCTTTGGCAGAGACAAGGCCCTGCTTGAGGTCCACGATCCGGCGGTGGCCCGTCTCTACCGAGTGGCGCAGCTGGGTGATCCGCTGGTCCAGCCGATCAACGGCTTGCCTGCGCGCCTCATGCTCGTTTTCAAGCGCGGCAATGGCGTCGGCGGCTTGCGCGGCCATATCGTCATTGCCGTCTTTCAGCGCCAGCCTGGCGCGCTC
>CALFWN010000237.1 GCA_937928335.1 uncultured Litoreibacter sp.
GCCTCGTATCTGGCTTTGAGGTCGGCCAGCGACTTGCCCTGCTCCTCGACAAATAATTCGGCCAGCACATTCAGGGCGCGGATGCGGTCGATGCGGAAGAGCCGGAAATCATGGCGCAGCTCGCACCAGCATGACGCGGTCCAGACCCGGCCCCAATATTCCATCTGCAAGGGGCGAATGACCCGCGTGGTGCGGTTGCCGGCGTTATCGCTATAGTCGATCTTCAGCTTCTGGCGCGCCCGGATCGCCTTGCGGATCTGTGGCATGAAGCGAAACCCTGCGGCGGCGTCCTGAAACGGGTAGACGGCAAAGCCCCAGCCGGTGGGCGGGGTGCCGCGGTCCTCGGGCAGCACCGCATCGATCTTGGCCGAGAGCGTTTTGGCCGCATCTTTCAGCTCGTCATCTGCGGCCTCGCCCACCACCGCCATGCCCAGATGCAGCGCTTCAAGCTCGGTCAGGGTCAGGTTGAGCGGCGGCAAGGTGATCGGCGCGGTCATCATGTAGCCCATGCCGCGCTCGCCTGCCACGGGCACGCCGGAGAGGACCAGCGTGTCCATGTCGCGGTAGATCGTGCGCACCGAGACCTCCAGCCGGTGGGCCAGATCCTCGGCGCGGTGCAGCCGCCCGTCGCGCAGGATCAGGATCAGGTCGAACAGGCGGTCAGAACGGCGCATCGCGAGACCCTACCAACATATTTTCTGGTGGCGCAATGTCATGGTCTGGGCGTTGATCGCACCCATCATGGCCGGGGCAAAGGCCTGCTCCATGAAACCTTGCGCGGCGGTTCGGGCGTCCTTGATGCTGTCCCAGACGACATAGTCGGTCCAGATGCCATCCTCGGATTTTGACAATTGCCGGGTGACAAAACCGGGAGCGTTGCTGACATAGGCTTTGCTGGCCTCGCTCAATGCCAGATAATCGGCATCGCTGATGCCTGTCTTGAGTGAGAAGGTGACGATTTCGGCGATTTGCGGGGCGGATCTTGGGGTCATTGGAAAGCTCCATGTGATTCTGTTTCGGTTTGACCTTTGTAGATCCGCACAACTGACATAAACCTGTCAGGTGAGATGCTGCAACGGCGAAACTCGCGCAAACGTGGGCAAAAACCTCTGAAGTCGGGGCGGCGCGCGCGTTTTTGCGGCTTTTGAAATGCTGCCGGAGGGCGTAAACACATCCCTGACCGAAACGGAATATGCGCGACACCGCGCCAGACAGGAGTAGCTTCACATGCTGAACAATATTGGATTGCCAGGTCTTTTGCTGATCGCGGTCGTGGTTCTGGTGCTTTTTGGCCGGGGCAAGATCTCGTCGCTGATGGGTGAGGTCGGCAAAGGCATCACCGCGTTCAAGAAGGGCGTCGATGACAGCACCAAGGAAATTGACGATGCCGAGACCGTGGCCGACAGCGCGGCAGAGGCTGCCAAGGACGTCACCCCAAGCGACAAAGACAAAGCCTGATCGTAAGGGGCCAAGCCCATGTTTGATATCGGCATGACCGAGATGTTGGTGGTTGGCATCGTCGCGTTGATCGTGGTGGGCCCCAAAGACCTGCCCGGCATGTTCCGCACGCTGGGCCAGTTCACTGGCAAGGCCAAGCGCATGGCGCGTGAGTTCAGCTCGGCGATGGAGGCGGCAGCCGATGATGCGGGGGTCTCGGACGTCTCAAAGACACTGAAAGCGGCGACCAACCCCAAGAAAATGGGGCTTGATGCGGTGAAAAAGGCGGTGGACCCGTCGAAATTCACGCCCGGTTCCGAGACCGAGAAGCTGGCCAAGGACCGCGCGGCGGCGGCAGAGAAGATCCATGCGGCCACCGCCAAGAAGGAAGCGGCCAAACGGGCAACGGAAGCAAAGGCAGAAGCAGAGGCTGCAAAAGTTGCGGCCAAACCGGCGAAAGCCAAAGCGGCGACAAAGCCGAAAACGGCGGCCAAGCCGAAACCAGCCGCCAAAGCGAAAGCGGCCCCCAAGAAGACCACTCCCAGTAAAGCAGCCGCCAAGACAAGTGCCGCCAGGACCAGGCCTGCGGCCGGGAAAGCCTCCTCATGAGCGACACGGATCAGGTTGAAGACAGCGCTGCACCGCTGATCGAGCATTTGGCCGAGCTGCGCACCCGCCTGATCCGCGCGGTGATGGCCTTTATCGTAGGCATCGTGCTGGCCTTCGTGGTGGCCGAGCCGATCCTGCAATTCCTGCTTGGCCCGATTGAGGCCACGTTGCGCGAGCTGGGCGACCCGTCGCCGACGCTGCAATATACCTCGCCGCAGGAATATCTGTTTACGCTCTTCCGCATCTCGATGGTGTTCGGCTTCGCGCTGGCCTTCCCGGTCATTGGCTTCCAGCTGTGGCGTTTCGTGGCCCCGGGGCTCTACCGCACAGAGAAGAACGCGTTTCTGCCCTTCCTGATTGCCTCCCCGGTGATGTTCATGCTGGGCGCGAGCTTTGCGCATTTCGTTGTGACCCCTCTGGCGATGGCCTTCTTTCTGGGCTTTGCCGATGTGTCCTCGATCTTTGCCAACCTGTTGCAGGGCGCAAAGCCGGAGCTGCCCGAGGGGGCGGCGATCGTGCCTGAAACCGGCGACGGTATCCGCATCACCTTTTTCGGCAAGGTCAATGAAAGCCTTGATATCACGCTGAAATTCATCATGGCCTTCGGGCTGTGCTTCCAGTTGCCGGTGCTGCTGACGCTGATGGGCAAGGCCGGGCTGGTCTCTGCCGAGGGGCTCAAATCGGTGCGCAAATACGCGGTGGTGGGCATTCTGGTCCTGGCCGCGCTGGTCACCCCGCCCGATGTGATCACCCAGGGTATTTTGTTTGTCGTGGTCTACGGGCTTTATGAAGTGTCGATCTTCCTTGTCAGCCGGGTGGAGAAAACCCGCGAGGCCAAGCTGCGCGAAGAAGGCCTCTGGGTCGATGACGAGGATGAGGACGAGGCCCATACCGAGGATCGCGGGCCTTGAGCGACGCGGCCCTGACCCGGATTGCCGAGGCGCTTGAACGCGTCTCGCCGCCGCCCGGCGCGCTGCCCGATTTCACGCAGGCCTCGGCCTATCTGTGGCATGTGGCCCCCGACCGGTTGCAGCCGGTGCAGGATGTCAAACGGGTGTCGCTTGACCTGCTGGTGGGCATTGATCGTGCCCGCGACACGCTGCGCGCCAATACCGAACAGTTTGCCAAAGGGTTCGCTGCCAATAACGCGCTCCTCTGGGGCGCGCGGGGCATGGGGAAATCCTCGCTGGTCAAGGCGATCCATGCGCATGTCTCCAAAACCCACGCGCTTAAGCTGATCGAGCTGCAACGCGAGGACCTGCCCTCTGTCGGCCGGCTTCTTGGCCTGCTGCGCGCGGCCCCGGACCAGCGCTTCGTGCTGTTTTGCGACGATCTGAGCTTCAGCCATGATGACGAGCATTACAAATCGCTCAAGGCGGTGCTGGATGGCGGCATTGAGGGGCGGCCCGAGAATGTGATCCTCTACGCCACCTCCAACCGCCGCCATCTGATGCCGCGCGACATGATCGAGAATGAGCGCGGCTCGGCGATCAATCCATCCGAGGCGGTTGAAGAAAAGGTCTCGCTGTCGGATCGTTTCGGGCTGTGGCTGGGCTTCCACCCCTGCGATCAGGATCAGTATCTGGCGATGATCTCGGGCTATTGCGCGGCTTACGGCGTCACAATCGACGCGGGCACCTTGCGCGCCGAGGCCATCGAGTGGCAACAAACCCGCGGCGCCCGCTCAGGCCGGGTGGCGTGGCAATATTTCACCGATCTTGCAGGCCGCACAGGCGTCACCCTCTAAGGCGCGGCTTTGCTCTTTCCATGTTCGGAAATATCCTCAGGGGAGTTTGCCCTTGCGGCTGAGGGGCGCGAGCGCCCCTCAAAGAGCAAAAATAAACCTGCGCGGCGCAGCGCGCTCTATGGGTTCAGGTATTTCGAGGGGTTCACGCTTTCGAACCCTTCGCGGATCTCGAAATGCAGGAAGGGGGGATTGCCGGGGCCGACCTGGGCCAATGTCTGACCTTTGGTCACGGTGTCGCCCTTCTTCACGCCAATCGCGCTGATATTGGCATAGACCGTCAGCACATTGCCGGGGTGGCGCACCACAAGGATCGGCACCTGATCGGTGTCGCGGGTGATGGCGGCCACGGTGCCATCGGCAGCGGCCCGTACTGGGGCGCCGGTTTCTGCTGCAATATCAATACCTTCGTTCTTGTTCTTCTTATAGGGGCGCAAAATCTTGCCCCGATTGAGGCAGGGTGATATTACTGAAAACACAACGGCGTCGAAAGCGACCCTAAGGGAAATAATTCGTGCAAATACAGTGCAGATGTAGTGTAGTTGTG
>CALFWN010000238.1 GCA_937928335.1 uncultured Litoreibacter sp.
AAGGCGGCATCCGTGCTGCGCAACCGCGGCGTGCCGGCCACGACCATCCACCGCATTCTCTACACACCGCTCTATGACCCCGATTACGAGCTGATCGCCGATTGGCTGGCAGGGCAGGGTGACCGGCCTGAGGTCGAAGGGCTGGCCGATGCGGCGCTGGACCGGGCCAAGCAGTTTTATGACGCGCATACATCCATCCCCGGCGCGCTGGCGGCTGCGGGGCTGCGCGGATCGGACTTTATTCAGGGCTGGAAACGGCGCGAGGACCCGCTCGATATCGGGTTTGTCGACGAATCTTCGATGCTGGACGAGAAGCAGTTCGAGGATCTGCGCGAGATTTTTCCGACGCTGGTTTTGTTCGGCGACCCGGCGCAGCTGGCCCCGGTGGGCAGCAATGGCGATATGGTGTTCGACACGCTGAAAGACGGGCGCAGGCTGGAGCTGTCCCGTGTGCACCGTCAGGACGCAGGCAACCCGATCCTTGATCTGGCCCATGCACTGGCCGACCCGGAGGTGGATTTCTACGCGTTTGAGAAGCTGGTCCGCGAGGCGTCGGAGAAAGACGACCGCGTGGTTTTTGCCGAGCGGGTGGAGGCCGACCTGATGGCGCGCTCCCCGGTGCTGGTCTGGCGCAACGCGACACGTATCCGGCTGATCCAGACCTGGCGCGGGGCGTATGGCGCCACGGTGGATACGCTGTTGCCGGGCGAGCCGCTGATCTGTGACGGGATCGAGCTGCCCGCCAAGCACCGCAAGAAGCGCATTGATCTGGAGGCCCGTGGCCTCGTGAAGGGCGCGCAGGTGGTCTATATGGGGCCGGGCAAAAAGCCCGGTTTCTCGCGGCTGCATGTGATGGGGGCCGAAGACCCGCAGGTCTCGGCCGCCTCGATCATCAAGATCGAAGCGCCCGATGAGGAAGAGCCGTTCATCCCCTTTGCCGCCCGTATGGGGGCTGCGTTTTTGCACGGGGCGGCGGTGACGATTCACAAGGCGCAAGGGTCGCAATGGGACACGGTGCAGGTGTTTGCGCCTGATCTTTACGCCGCCGCGCGCTCAGGCCGTTCGGAGGCGGGGCAGCCGGTTTGGAAACGGCTGGCCTATGTGGCGATCACGCGGGCCGAAAACCGGCTGCTCTGGATCACACGCAGCCGCCTCAGCAGGCCCACAGCGGCGCTTGATACCTCGGATCTCAGCACTGTGGCACCAGCGCCCTTGACGCTGGAGGCGCAAAGCGACGCGCCCGAATAGGCTGGATCAGAAGCGAATGTAGCGGAAAACGGCGGAGGCCAGCCAGCCCGCGCTGATCGCAATGACCAGCGACAGGATGCCGTAGATCAGTGGTTTTTCATGGGCCAGATCGTAGATCCAGCGCTCCAGCCCGACCTTGCGCACGTCGATAAACGTGGCCAGCCTTGAGACGACCTTGCCGTCACGGGTCAGGAAAATGCGCATCGGGTAGACGCCCTCCACCAGATTGGCGGGCAGGTCGATGGTTGTGGAAAACAGCGTCTGGTCAAACAGCCGGATCGAGTTGTCGAGCTGCTGGTAGAGCTTGGCCTTGCTGCGCAGCCGGATCAGCGCCTGGGTGAAGGTGCGGGTGCTTTCGGCGTCATGGGCGTCGTCGCCGACAGCGTAGATTGCGCGCTCCATCGAGACCTGAAAGCGGATGTCCTCGCGCGGGCTGAGCACCTCGTCGAGCGGCCCGGTAGAGGCGATGGCGTAGAAGCTAGGGGCGCGGGCTACTTTGACGGCATCGGTGTTGACCCAGATGCCAAAGCGGCGGGATTTCTTGCGCACGGTCACGGCATCATTGGGGCCTTTGATGGCGATGATCACATCAAGCGGCTCAAGCGACGGGTCCTCGGGCTCGCCCTTGATTGCGCCGTAGATCAGGATGTCGGAGCCGTCGAAATTGGCGGTGATCTCGACATTGCGCTGCGACAGGTCCGCCACGACCTTTTGGGCCTGCGCCAGACCCGGGGCGCAGAGCGCCAGCAAAAGGCACAGGACCCGGATCAATGCCCGCCCCCCGTGCCGATGGAGTACAGCTCGGACGGCATGATCAGCAGATCCAGCGCCAGCTTGAAACAGACCGCAAGCACCATGATGGACAGCAGAATGCGCAGTTGTTCGGCCTGAAGCCGTGCGCCGATGCGGGTGCCGATCTGTGCGCCGACCACGCCGCCGACCAGCAAAAGCACGGCCAGCGCCATATCCACCGTGTAGTTGGTGGTAGCGTGCATCAGCGTGGTGAAGCCGGTGACGAAGATGATCTGAAACAGCGAGGTGCCGACGACGACCTTGGTGGGCATACCCAGCAGGTAGATCATTGCAGGCACCATGATGAAGCCGCCGCCGACCCCCATGATGGCGGCCAGCACGCCCACGAAGACACCGACCAGCACCGGCGGGATCACCGAGATATAGAGCCCCGAGGTGCGGAACTTCATCTTGAAGGGCAAGGCGTGGACCAGCCCGTGTTTCTTGCGGGCCGGGATCTTGTGGGGGCCTTTGGCCCGGCGGATGGCCTTGAGGCTCTCGAAGAACATCAGCCCGCCGATGATGCCAAGGAAGACGACATAGCAGAGCTTGACCAGCAGATCGACCTGACCCATCTCGCGCAGGGCCGCAAAAAGCTGCACCCCCATTGCCGCGCCCACAAGCCCGCCGACCAGCAGCACCGTGCCCATTTTGAGGTCCACGGTCTTGCGCCTGAGATGCGCCAACACGCCCGAGAAGGAGGAGGCCACGATCTGGTTGGCCTCGGTGGCCACAGCGACGGCGGGCGGGATGCCGATAAAGAACAGCAGAGGCGTCATCAGAAAGCCGCCGCCCACGCCGAACATACCCGACAGGACGCCCACAAGCCCGCCCAGCCCCAGCAACAGGAACGCGTTGACCGAGACCTCGGCTATGGGCAGGTAGATTTGCATGGGACCCCCTTAGACCCGTCCAGCGGGCATGGGCAATGCAAATTTATAGATCCAGTTGTCAATTCGTGCTGCGGCGCAGCGCAAGCGGGAAACTGGGACGGCGGGTCAGCGTTCTTTCACATAAGGCTGCCCGCCTGCGCGGGGCGGAATGGCCTTGCCGACAAACCCGGCCAGAATGATGACCGTCAGAATATAGGGCAGCGCCTGCATGAACTGGCTGGGCAGGGTCGCCGTGCCGCCCATCCCGGTGGTGGCGATGATCCAGCCCGCGATGGCCAGCAAGATCACTCCCACCCCGCCCAGAACGCTTAGGTCC
>CALFWN010000239.1 GCA_937928335.1 uncultured Litoreibacter sp.
ATCCCAAGCTGGAGACACAGGTGCATGGGCGGGTGCGCGACGCGTCGAGGCCGGATGAGCTGCATTTCGGGCCGTTCAAACGCATGGTGCGGGCGCGTATGAAAACACCGCGCGACGGGGCGCAGTGGACAGGGATCACCACGACGATTGGCGAGCGGCTTCTGAGCGCGGGGTTGGTCGATGCTGTGCTTTGCATGGGGCCGGACCCTGATGACAGCTGGCGGCCCCGGCCTATGCTGGTGACCACGCCCGAGGGTATGGCGGAAGCGCGCGGGATGCGGATGGGCTACGCGCCGCTGCTGGCCTTGTTGGAGCCCGCGGTTGCGGCGGGGCATAAGCGCATCGCGGTGATTGGCATCCCGTGCCAGGTCTATGCGCTCAGGGCGTTGGAGGCCGAACTGGGGCTGGAGCGGCTTTATGTGATTGGCACGCCATGCTCGGACAACACCACAACGGGGGCGTTTCATCAGTTCCTGGCATTGTTGTCGGAGCAGCCGGGCGAGATCACCTATCTGGAGTTCCGCACCGACTATGTGGTGGAGATGCGGTTCAAGGATGGCCGCAAGCGGCTGATCCCATTCTTGAAATTGCCGATCTCGGATCTTCCCTCGGATTTCTTCCCGCTGACCTGTAGGACCTGCGTCGATTATACCAATGTGCTGGCTGATATCACCGTTGGTTATATGGGCGGCGAGGGAGAACAGTGGCTGCTGATACGCAACGCGCGCGGCGAGGAGTTGTTGGGGCTGTTGGGTGACGATGTGGCGCTGTCGGAGCCAGGGTCCAAGGGCAAGCGCGGCGGCGCGGTGAAAGGGTTTGTGGAGAACACCAGACTGGCAGCGGGCGGGTTGCCGCTGAGGCGAATGCCGGATTGGCTGCGCCCGATTGTCAGCTGGATACTGCCTCGGTTCGGGCCGCGCGGCCTGGAATTTGCCCGCGCACGGGTGGAGATGAAGGCGGCGGAGAGCATCTTGCATCTCAGGCGGCAGGAGAAGCGGCGGATGAAACATATGCTGCCGGATCATGTCTGGGATCTGGCGGAGCCTTATGATTTGCGGCCTGAGGAGGGTGAGCGCAAGGATTAGGCGGTGCGGATCAGGCGCTGCAACTCTCGGTCGAGAGCGTTGAGAAACTGTGAGCGGTCCTTGTTTGAAAACGGCGCGGGGCCGCCGGTTTGCTCCAGACCAGCCCGCAGGTCAGCCATAATGGCGCGGGTGGCGATTGCCCCGCCGATATTGGAGGAATTGAACGGTTTGCCCGTGGGCGCAAGGACTGTGGCGCCTGTCTCGATGCAGCGGCCAGCAAGCAGGATGTCGGCGGTGATGACGAGCGATTGGACGCCCGCATGTTCTGCGATCCAGTCGTCCGCGGCATCGAACCCGTCCGAGACTACCTTCATCGTCAAAAGCGGATGGTCAGGCAGGCGCAGATAGGCATTTGCGACCAAAGTGACGGGCGTTTTCAGACGGTAAGCGGTCTTGAAGATTTCCTCCTTCACCGGGCAGGCATCGGCGTCGACGAGAATATGGACGCTCATGCCCGCCGCTCGTGGAAGATGAAGCCCAAAAGGTTTAGCAGCACCTGCGCGGCCAGAATGGCGGTGCTGCCCGTTTGGTCGTAATCGGGGGCCACTTCGACCAGATCAATGCCGACCACCTCGTGGTCTTTGGCAACCTGTTGCAGCAGCTCCAGCACATCATAATAGAGGAAGCCGCCGTGGCTGGGTGTGCCGGTGCCGGGCGCAATCGAGGGGCAGAATGCGTCAATGTCGATGGTGATATAGACGCGGGACCTCTTAGGGATGCGTTTGGACAAAGCCTCCGGCCCGAGCGAGCGGCACTGACGGACCGACAGGATGTCGGAACCCATCGCGCGGGCATCGGCATAGCCTTCTTTCGCGGTCGAGCTGACATTGCGGATGCCGAGCTGTGTCAGGCCGGTGACATAGGGCTTCTCCGCGGCGCGGCGCATCGGGTTGCCGTGGCCGTTGCGCACCCCGTGGCGCTCATCGACAAAATCCAGGTGGGCGTCGATTTGCAGGATGTGGATATCGCCTTGGTCGTCAAATGCATTGATGCAGGGGATGTTGATCGAATGATCACCGCCAATGGTGACGGGCAGGGCGCCAGCCTTGAGTGCAGCGCGGACACCCGCCTCGATGCCTTTATGGGAGCCGTCAGTATCGGTGTGAATAATATCCGCATCGCCCATATCCACAATCCGCACGGATGCAGGCAGGTAGGTCGCATCATCCTCATGATCGTAAGCCCCGGCATGGCCAAAGCTGAACAGCGTCGAGGCCTCGCGCACGGCACGCGGGCCAAAACGCGCGCCGGGGCGATATTGCGTGCCACCATCGAACGGCGCGCCGAGCACGGCAACCTCGGCGTTGATGCTGGACCAGTCCTCCACATAAGGCCGCTTTCCAAAGGTCGCGATGCCCACGAAAGGCAGGTTCAGCCGCCCCGTTTCATAGCCATGATTGCCCATCCTCACCCCCTTATTCGTGGCCCAATCCCGCTAAAGCACAAAATCCGCCCTTTCGCATCCCCCCGATCCATGAAATAGCAAACTGCCAAACGAGACCACCTGCAAGGAGACACTCATGCAGATTCGCGAGGCCCTCACCTTTGATGATGTTTTGCTGGTTCCGGGTGCGTCCAGCGTGTTGCCCTCAACGGCCGATACGCGGACCTTTGTGACAAAATCCGTGGCCATGAACATCCCGCTTTTATCCTCCGCGATGGACACGGTGACCGAGGCGCGGATGGCCATTGCTATGGCGCAGGCGGGCGGTATCGGGGTCATTCACCGCAACCTGACGGTGGAAGAGCAACAGCAACAGGTGCGCCGCGTGAAACGCTTTGAAAGCGGCATCGTCTACAACCCCATCACGCTGACCGAGGATCAGACGCTGGCCGATGCCAAGGA
>CALFWN010000240.1 GCA_937928335.1 uncultured Litoreibacter sp.
GGTCAGCACGGCGGGCGACGACCAGATCGTGGTCAAGTTCCGCCTCTTTGACGTCTTCTCCGAAAACCAGATGGGCGAGGGGCTGCAATTCGTGGGCTCCGTCACTGGCTGGCGGCGCATGGCCCATAAGGTGGCCGACGCCGTCTATTCCCGCATCACCGGGGAGGGGGCCTATTTCGACAGTCGCCTGGTCTATGTCTCCGAATCCGGGCCGAAAAACGCGCGCCAAAAACGCATCGCGATCATGGATTACGACGGCGCAAACAACCAGTTCCTGACCACCGACCAGTCCATCGTGCTGGCCCCGCGCTTCTCGCCCGATGGCAACCGGGTGATCTATACCAGCTACGAGACGGGGTTCCCGAAAATCTACATGCTCGATATCGGCACGGTCAGCCGCCAGATTGTGACCGATCAGCCCGGCACCATGAGCTTCGCGCCCCGCTTTGCCCCCGATGGGCAGTCGGTGATCTACTCGCTGACCACCGGGTCCAATACCGACCTCTACAAGATGGGCATCGGTGGCGGCACGCCGCAGCAGCTGACCTCTGATCCGACCATCGAGACCGCGCCCAGCTTCGCGCCTGACGGCAACCAGATCGTCTTTGAAAGCGACCGCTCCGGCACGCCGCAGCTTTATGTCATGCCTGCAGGCGGCGGGGAGGCCACGCGCATCAGCTTCGGTCAGGGCCGCTACGGCACACCTGTCTGGTCCCCGCGCGGCGATCTGATTGCGTTTACCAAGCAGAACCGGGGCCGCTTCCATATCGGCGTCATGAACACGGATGGCTCGGGCGAACGCCTGCTCACGGCCTCCTTCCTCGATGAGGGGCCGACATGGGCACCCAACGGGCGTGTCATCATGTTCACCCGCGAAAGCTCCGGCGAGGGCGGGTCCTCCACGCTTTATTCCGTCGATATTTCGGGCCGCAACCTGCGCCCCATCCAGCAAGGCGCGTCCGATCCCAACTGGTCGCCGCTGCTGCAATAATCACAACCCAAAGGCGCGGCGTTCCCTCCGCCGCGAAGCCATGCTAAACTGACAATAATCGAGCCAATAAGAGCCATAAGGATCACAGAAATGAAAACGCTTCCCACCGCAGCCCTGCTTGTCGCAGCCCTTGGTCTCTCCGCCTGTTCGGGCGGTCTGTTCAACCAGAACCGCCTTGGCACAGATGGTGCCGGTGGCGCGGGCGCAGCCGATGGCGGCATCTCCACAGGCGCGCTGGCCCCCAATTCCGTCGAGTATTTCAACCAGACCATCGGCGACCGGGTGCTGTTTGCCGTCGATACCTCGACGCTGACCGATGAGGGCCGCGCGACGCTGACCCAGCAAGCGGGCTGGCTGAACACCAACCCCTCCTTTACCGCCATCATCGAAGGCCATGCCGACGAGCAGGGCACCCGCGAATATAACCTCGCGCTGGGCGCACGCCGCGCTGCTGCCGTGCGTGATTATCTGGTCAGCCAAGGCGTGCCGGATGCCCGCCTGCGCACTGTGACCTTCGGCAAGGAACGCCCGATCGAGGTCTGCTCCACCGAGGTCTGCTACGCCAAGAACCGCCGCGCCGTCACGGTGATCGGCGCAGGCGCGATTAGCTGATAAGGGCCTGATCTCATGCGGTTTCTTCTGATCTCCCTCTGCCTGCTCGTTGCGGCCCCGGCGGCGGCGCAAGACAGTTCCCTGGCTGATATAAGGGCAGAGCTGGGCGTGTTGAACGCGGAAATCGCACGGCTGAAATCCGAGCTGTCCCCCTCCGGCGGGGCAGCCCAAACCGCGCCGCTGGCAGGTGACACGCTGCAACGGATCGACGCCATCGAGGCCGGGTTGACCCGCCTCAACTCCAAGGCAGAAGAGCTGGAAAACCGCATCAACCGGGTGGTGACAGATGGCACCAACCGCATCGGCGATCTGGAATTCCGGCTGGTTGAGCTGGAAGGCGGCGATCTGGGCGCTATCGGCGAGACCCCGGCTTTGGGCGGCGAGGCCGTGACCTCTATCGCGCCGCAGGCGGCGGAGCCGGTGACGGATGCCCCCGAGCTGGCAATCGGCGAACAGCTTGACTACGAGCGGGCGCAGGAGGCGCTCGCACAGGGTGACTTTCTCGGCGCCGCTGAAAAGTTTGCGACCTTTACGCAATCCTACCCGGGTAGTCCGCTAGAGGCCGATGCGAATTTTTTCCGGGGCGAAGCCTTTGAAAAAGCTGGAAATAATCAGGAAGCCGCCCGCGCCTATCTGGAAAGTTTCTCCGGCTCGCCCTCCAGCACCCGCGCCCCTGATGCGCTCCTTCGCCTTGGCTTGTCGCTCGATGCGCTCGGTCAGCGCCGGGAGGCCTGCCTGATGCTGCAAGAGGTCGTCAACCGCTATCCCGGCAGCCCGCAAGTGGCCGATGCCGCACAATCGCGGGCAACTTTGGGCTGCACGTGACGCAAGACGCGGCGGAGCGTCTGCGCGACTATTTTAACGAAACGCCCCTCTTTAACGAAACGCCCATCACCTCCCTCGGCGTCGCCGTCTCCGGCGGCAGCGACAGCATGGCCCTTCTCGTGCTGCTGCAACAGGTGCTGGATGCGCCGCTCCATGTCGTCACTGTCGATCACGGTCTGCGGCCTGAGGCCAAGGCCGAAGCTCAAGCCGTGGCCAGCTATTGCGCTGCGCAAGACCTGCCCCACACGCTGCTGACATGGGCTGGCTGGGACGGGCAGGGCAATCTGCAAGCCCAGGCCCGCGCCGCCCGCTACCGGCTGATGACCGATTGGGCGCAAGAGGCAGGGATCACCGACATGGTGCTCGGTCACACATCCGACGACAATGCAGAGACCTTCATCATGGGGCTGACCCGTGGCGCGGGGCTTGATGGTCTGTCGGGTATGCGCCCGCGCTTCATGCGCGACACCGTCACTTTCCACCGCCCATTTCTGACAACCTCCCGTGCTGAGCTGCGCGACCTGCTCCGCGCCCAAGGCATCACATGGTCCGATGATCCGTCCAACGAAGATCCCGCCTTCGCCCGCATCCGCATCCGCACCGCACTCAAAGACCTGGGTGCCGATACGCTCCAGATTGCCAGAGTGGTCGAGAACCTCTCCCAGACCCGCGCCGCAATCGAGCAGATGACCCATGACTGGGCCGCCACCCATCTGACATTTCAACACGGTGACATCCTCGCGCCCACCGCAGCACTCACGACCCTCAACTCTGAGCTGCGCCGCCGGGTCACCGGCCACATTCTGCGCTTCATCGCCGGGCGCGACTACCCGCCCCGCTCCGAGAAGCTGATGCCGCTGGTCGAGGTCACCGCCCCGCAAGGCACCGT
>CALFWN010000241.1 GCA_937928335.1 uncultured Litoreibacter sp.
TATATCTTAACTGAACCTTTGAAAAGTCTCGTTTGTCGCCAGCAAATACAGGGCCCATATTAGGGGCAGACAAGAAATTCTTATGTTTAAGAAAGGATGAACACGATGATCGAGACACATTACAGCGCCGATATGAACGTAGCCCAGAAAATCGCCCATGAAGCACGGGGCGAGATGGTGGCCTCGATGTTCAGAGCGGTCCCGAAATTCTTCTCTACGCTACGCACGCGCCGCTGAGAGGGCGTTTTGTACAAAATGGGGTCACTTTTTGAGGGTCAAAACCCAATTTGTACAAAATCAAAGGCGAAATTTGTTAGGGCCTCGTTAACAGGCCCTAACAGTTAATGAACGGCTTCAGGCGAGGTACTGACCGCCATTGGCGGAGATGGTCGAGCCGGTGATAAAGCCCGCATCGTCGGAGGCGAGGAAGGCCACGGCGCGCGCGATCTCGGAGGCTTCACCAAGCCGGCCCACGGGGATCTGCGGCAGGATCACCTCGTTCATGACTTTCTCGGGGATGGTGCTCATCATCTCGGTGTTGATATAGCCCGGCGCGACCACGTTCACGGTAATGCCCGCGCGCGCACCTTCCTGAGCCAGCGCTTTGGTGAAGCCGATATCACCGGCTTTGGTGGCGGCGTAATTGGCTTGCGCGAACTGACCTTTCTGACCGTTGATCGAGCTGATCGTGACGATGCGGCCAAACTTGCGCTCGCGCATCCCGCCCCAGACGTTGTGGGTCATGTTGAAGACGCCGTTCAGGTTGGTGTCGATACATTCGTGCCATTGCTGCGGAGTCATCTTGTGAAACGGCGCATCGCGGGTGATGCCTGCATTGTTCACCAGAATATCGACCGGGCCGAGATCGCTTTCGATCTGTGCCACACCGGCGGTGCAGGCCTCGTAATCTGCCACGTTCCACTTGTAGGTCTTGATACCGGTCTCGGCGGTGAAGGCGGCGGCCTTCTCGTCATTGCCGGCATAGGTGGCTGCAACTTCACAGCCCTGCGCTTTGAGAGCCGTCGCAATGGCCGCGCCGATACCGCGCGATCCGCCGGTGACAAGTGCAACACGTGACATAGATTTTCTCCTCAATTTATCTGGAATTCACCCGAGATATCTCAGGGTAACTTTATTTCTCAAAAAAGATAGGTTGCGCAATTTTAATGCGCAACCTGTTTTTCAAAAGCCGTGGATGATTACGGGCGTTCCAAACACATTGCGACGCCCATGCCGCCGCCGATGCACAAGGTCGCGAGACCTTTTTTCGCATCGCGACGCGCCATTTCGAACAGAAGCGTGTTCAGCACGCGGCAGCCCGAGGCCCCGATGGGGTGACCGATGGCAATCGCGCCGCCATTGACGTTCACGATGGCCGGGTCCCAGCCCATGTCCTTGTTCACGGCGCAGGCCTGAGCGGCAAAGGCCTCATTGGCTTCGACCAAATCCAGATCTTCCGGCTTCCAGCCTGCTTTCTCAAGGGCTTTGCGCGAGGCGTAGATCGGACCCACGCCCATGATCGACGGATCAAGACCGGCGGTCGCATAAGAGACGATCCGGGCCAGCGGCTCGATGCCGCGTTTCTCGGCGTCATCGGCGGTCATCAGCAAGGTTGCGGCGGCCCCGTCATTGAGGCCAGACGCGTTGGCCGCCGTGACCGAGCCTTCTTTGGTGAAGGCCGGGCGCAGCTTGGCCATCGCATCCATCGTGGCCCCGTGGCGGATATATTCGTCACTATCGACGGTGATATCGCCCTTACGGGTCGAGATGGTGAAGGGCGTGATCTCATCAGCGAATTTGCCAGCCTTTTGCGCAGCTTCCGCCTTGTTTTGGGAGGCCACGGCGAACTCGTCCTGCTGGTCGCGGCTGATCTGCCATTTCTCAGCGACATTTTCGGCGGTCTGGCCCATGTGATAGCCGTTGAACGCATCCCACAACCCGTCGCGGATCATGGTGTCGATATAGCTCATATCACCCATTTTCTGACCCTGACGAAGGGGCGCGGCATGGGGGCTCATCGACATGTTTTCCTGACCGCCAGCCGCCACGATTGCGGCGTCACCGAGCTGGATATGCTGGGCGCCAAGGGCCACGGCGCGCAGGCCTGAGCCGCACACCTGATTGATGCTCCACGCGGCGCTTTCAACGGGCAGGCCTGCATTGACATGGGCCTGACGGGCGGGGTTCTGGCCTTGGGCTGCGGTCAGCACCTGACCCAGGATGGTTTCAGACACTTCCGATTTGTCGATGCCCGCGCGGTCGACCACGGCTTCAAGGACAGTTTTGCCCAGATCATGGGCCGGGGTGTTGGCGAACGACCCCAGAAAGCTGCCGACAGCTGTGCGGGCAGCAGATGCGATTACGACATTGGTCATGACTGTTCCTTTCCGGCGCTCTGGCCGATTGACGATTCTGTCAAGGCGCAGCTTCGGGCGCCCGTCAGACCTGTCGTAACAAGCCTGACGGCGCTACGCAAACGCGCAAGGTGTCGCCGGGAAAGGGGGTGTTCAGGCAGAGCGCCGGTGTCTGGTTTCAGGCAGCTTCAATTGCGGCGCACCGAACAGGTAGCCTTGCAGGCAGTCAATGCCCGCCCCGATCAGATATTGAGCTTCGGCAGATGCCTCCACCCCTTCGGCGACGGTGAACATCTCGAAATGCTGCGCGATGCTGACCAGCGACTGGGTCAGAACCTGATTGTCGGCATCCTTGTCGATATGACGCACAAAGCTGCCATCAATCTTGACGATGTCGAAATAGAAATCCTTGAAATGCCGAAACGCCGTATAGCCTGCGCCGAAATCATCAAGGGCGAAACTGACCCCGTGCATATGCAGCCTGTCCATGAAGTTGGAGACCATATCCGGCAGCTCGATCGCGGAGGATTCCGTGATCTCCACAATTAGCCGTTCGGTTAAAGTCGGGTCAGACGCAGCCGCCTGCGCAAAGATCTGTTCCCACCGGGGGTGGCCAATGGTGCGCGGCGATATGTTGATCGACAGCCGCAGGCTGGGGTTGAGCGCCAGCGCCCGGCAGCCAAGTTCAAGCGCATGGCAATCAATCAAACGCCCCTCTGGCAGCGCCTCGATTGTGCCGATGAAATCCTGCGCCGGGATCACCCGCTTGGTGCTGTCAAGCACCCGGATCAAGCCTTCGAAAAACGCGGGGCGGCGCGGATCGGCGGCCTGCACCACCGGCTGAAAGGCCAGCATCACATTCGAGCATTGCAGCGCATCGCGCACCATCGACAAGATATTGGCATCGCGCTGCTGCACGGCGGCATCTAACGGGTTATCGGCGGCGCCGTCCTTGCTGTGTGGCACGGTATCTTCCTCATATGGTCTGACACAGGGCCTACCGCATGGGCTCTTTCCGGCAGGTTAATATTCCACTTTTGTTCTAATTGTACTAAACTTGTACGAACCGACATAACCCTTTGAAAGCATTTAGATATGACCGAGAGATGCGGCTGGTGCGGCACAGAGCCCATATATGTGGACTATCACGACACCGAATGGGGCGTGCCCGAATATGACAGCCGCACCCTCTGGGAGAAGCTGATTCTGGACGGGTTTCAGGCGGGGCTGAGCTGGATCACCATCCTTAAGAAGCGCGACAATTTCCGCGCGGCCTTTGAAGGCTTCGACCCCAACGTGATTGCCGGCTGGGGCGAACCGGACGTGGAGCGCCTTCTGGGCGACGCCGGCATCATCCGCCACCGCGGCAAGATCGAGGCCACCATCGGCAACGCCCGCGCCTGGCAGCGGATCGAGCAGCGCGAGGGGTTTGACAGGTTTTTGTGGAATTACGTGGGCGGCACACCGTTGCAGAACCGGTTTGAAACGCTGGATCAGGTGCCCGCCCAGACCCCGTTGAGCGTGCAGGTGTCAAAGGACCTCAAAAAGGACGGCTTCCGCTTTTGCGGGCCAACGATTGTCTACGCGTTCATGCAGGCCACCGGGCTGATCAACGACCATCTGGTAACCTGCCCGTGCCACGAGACCGTGGCGAAGCTGGCGCGCTAAAGCGGCGTTAAAGCTGGCCGCCCCAGGGGCCGTGGAAATCCTTGCCCTCCTTGTCGACCCGCTCGAACCCGTGGGCCCCGAAGAAGTCGCGCTGGCCCTGGATCATGTTGGCGGTGGAGCGCCCGGTGCGCATCATGTCGAAATAGGACAGGGCCGCCGCCAGCGCGGGGACCTGCAGCCCGTGGGCCATCGCGGTGGTCACGGTCTTGCGCAGGGCGGGCAGGTTGGCGTTGATCAGCTCTGCAAAATACGGCGCGAAGATCAGGTTGCGCCCGGCATCCTGCGTCAGGGCGGAGGCCATGTCGTTGAGCATCGCCGAGCGGATGATGCAGCCCTCGCGCCAGACCTCGGCGATATCGGCCATAGGCAGATCCCATTTGAACTCGGCACTGGCGGCGTTGAGCAGCGCGTAGCCCTGAGCGTAGCACATGATCTTGCCAACCATGAGGGCCTGCTCCAGATCATCATCTGACAGCGCATCATCGGGCAGCATTTGCGGCGCGGCGCCAAAAGCCGCCTCGCCCTTCAGACGCTCCTCTTTCAGAGCCGACAGGTTGCGCGCGGCGACGGCGGCCTCGATCACCGGGACGGGTGCGCCCAGATGCTGCGCCTCGATCACGGTCCAGCGGCCAGTGCCTTTCTGACCCGCCTTGTCCATGATCACGTCAAGCATCGGCGCAGCACTGCCCGCATCGGTGGCGGCAGCGACCTTGCCGGAAATTTCCACCAGATAGGATTTCAGCGGGCCGTCATTCCAGGCGTCAAACACGGCCGCGCAGGCCTCCGCCGACATCTTCTGGCCGTCGCGCATGATGCCGTAAGTCTCGGCGATCATCTGCATATCGGCATATTCAATGCCGTTATGGACCGCCTTGACGAAATGCCCGGCCCCGCCCTCACCCATCCATGTGGCGCAGGGCGTGCCCTCATATTTGGCGGAGATCGCGGTGAGGATATCGGACACCCGGTCCCAGCCCTCTTTCGGCCCGCCGCCCATGATGGATGGCCCGAACCGCGCGCCTTCCTCGCCGCCGGAGACCCCGATGCCGAGGAAAGGAACCCCCTGCGCCCGCGCCTCTGCGGCGCGGCGTTCAGTGTCGCGGAAATTGGCATTGCCCGCGTCAATGATCTGGTCATCCTTGTCCAGAAGCGGGCGCAGGGCGGCGATCTGGTGATCCACGATCTCGCCTGCGGGCACCATCAGGATAATGGCGCGCGGCGTCTTCAGCGACGCCACCAGCGCCTCGAGCGTTTCGCAGGCGGTGATCTTGTCCGACAAGGCCCCGGCACCCGCCTTGAACTCATTGGTGCGCGACGTGGTACGGTTGAAGACCGAGATGTCGAAGCCATTATCGGCGATGTTGAGCGAGAGCATGGCCCCCATCGTGCCAAGGCCAATCAGGCCGATATCAGACTGCGACATAAACAGGTGTTCCTTCTACGATTCACGCGGATTGTTACCGTTAACACTGAACAAGGTCAAACACAGCGCGCCCGCAATTCGGCGCGGATGATCTTGCCTGTGGTGGTCATCGGCAACGCCTCCACGAAATGGATTTGGCGCGGGTATTCATGCGCCGCAAGCCGGGTTTTGACAAGGGCGGCGATCTCGTCTTTCAGCGCCTCGCCGGGCGCATGGCCGGGGGCCAGAACGAGGAAGGCCGCCACCACCGCGCCGCGCGCAGGGTCCGGGGCCGCCACCACACCCGCCAGCGCAACGGCAGGGTGGGTCAGCAGACAATCCTCAACCTCGCCGGGGCCGATACGGTAGCCCGCAGAGGTGATCACATCATCATCGCGGGCCAGAAACCTGATCCGCCCCGAGGGCGTCAGCTGGCCCTCATCGCCTGTCAGCAGCCATGTGCCACCGGGGCCGGTGATAAATTTGCGGGCTGTGGCCTCGGGGTTGTTCCAATAGCGCAGAAACATCACCGGGTCGGGGCTGCGCACGGCGATCTGGCCGTCCTGGCCTGCCGCGCATGGCGCACCTGTCGCCGCGTCGATCACCGCCACATCATGCCCCGGCACGGGAAACCCCATTATGCCGGGCGCAGCGGGCGCGAGGGCCGCGCAAGAGGACACGATCATGTTGCATTCGGTCTGGCCGTAAAACTCGTTGATCGTGGTGCCGAGCACCTCCTGCCCCCATGCGATCAGCGACGCGCCGAGGGTCTCGCCGCCGCTGGCAACAGATCTGAGATGCACGCCCGGAGGCGGGCTTT
>CALFWN010000242.1 GCA_937928335.1 uncultured Litoreibacter sp.
GACACGGTGGAGCTGACTTTCAAGCTGCATCCCACCGCGACCCGCGTGATCAGCAAGATTGCCTTCCGCCCCAATCCCGACAGCACGGACCGCACATTCTATCTGCATGGTGAGCAGCTGAAGCTGATCTCAGCCACCATCGACGGGGTGGACGCGGATGCCAAACTGACCGATCTGGGCCTCACCGCACAGGCCCCCGACGCGCCGTTCCTCTTTGAATGCGAGGTCGAGATTTCTCCCTCCACCAACACCGCGCTCGAGGGGCTCTACATGTCCAATGGGATGTATTGCACCCAATGCGAGGCCGAGGGCTTTCGCAAGATCACCTATTATCCCGACCGCCCCGATGTGATGGCGGTGTTCACTGTCACCATCGAAGGCGACGAGCCGGTCAAACTGTCCAACGGCAACGATCTGGGCGGCGGCAAATGGCATGACCCGCATCCTAAACCCGCTTATCTTTTCGCGCTGGTCGCGGGCGATCTGGTCAATCTGCATGACACATTCACCACCAGATCGGGCCGCCAGGTCGATCTCAATATCTACGTCCGCGACGGCGACCTGCATAAGACCGAGTTTGGCATGGACGCCCTCAAACGCTCCATGACATGGGATGAGGAGGTTTACGGCCGCGAATATGATCTGGACCTTTTCAACATCGTGGCCGTCGACGATTTCAACATGGGCGCGATGGAGAACAAGGGGCTGAACATCTTCAACTCATCCGCCGTCCTCGCCTCCCCCGACACCTCCACCGACGGCAATTTTCACCGGATCGAGACGATCATCGCGCATGAGTATTTCCACAATTGGACCGGCAACCGCATCACCTGCCGCGACTGGTTCCAGCTGTGCCTGAAAGAAGGGCTGACTGTCTTCCGCGACCAGCAGTTTTCCGGCGACACGCGCGGCCATGCGGTCGAACGCATCGCGGATGTCATGCAGCTACGCGCCCGCCAGTTCCGCGAGGATAACGGCCCGCTGGCGCATCCTGTGCGCCCTGAATCCTTCGTCGAGATCAACAATTTCTATACCGCTACCGTCTATGAGAAAGGTGCGGAGGTCATCGGGATGCTCAAAACCCTCATCGGCGACGAGGCCTATTATCAGGGGTGCGATCTCTATTTCACCCGCCATGACGGCCAGGCTTGCACCATCGAGGATTGGCTCAAGTGTTTCGAGGACACCACCGGCCGCGACCTCACCCAGTTCAAGCTGTGGTATTCTCAGGCCGGCACCCCGCGCATCAAGGCGGAGGAAAGCTTTCAGGACGGCACCTATACGCTGACCTTCACGCAATCTACACCGCCCACACCGGACCAGGATGCCAAAGACCCCAAGGTGATCCCCATCGCAGTAGGGCTGCTGAATGACGCAGGCGCAGAGATCCACGCCACCCGGATTTGCGAGGTCACCGACGAGGTGCACAAGTTCCGCTTTACCGGGTTGGACGCCAAACCCATCCCCTCCATCAATCGCGGCTTCTCCGCCCCGATCATTCTGGAGCGCGACCAGAGCAATACCGAACGCGCCTTCCTTCTGGCCCATGACACCGACCCGTTCAACAAATGGGAGGCGGGCCGCGCGCTGGCCCGCGACGTGCTGGTGCGCATGGTGGCCGAGGACGCGACACCGGATCAGGCCTATCTTGATGCGCTGGTTGCCGTGGCCCGCGATGACAGGCTGGCACCCGGTTTCAAGGCGATCTGCTTCTCCGGCCCCTCCAATGACGACATCCAGCAGGCGCTGGTCGATGGCGGCCTGACGCCTGATCCGACCAAAATCTATCTGGCAAGCCAGACCTTCAATCTGGCAATCAGCCAGTCGATGCAGGATCTCTTGCCGCGCATCTACGCAGAGATGCAGGTCGATGGCCCCTACTCCCCGCGCAGCGAAGATGCCGATCGTCGTTTCTGGGGCAACGCAGCGCTTGCCATGCTGTCCCGCCTTGATGGCGGCACGCAGGCCGCCCGGCAATTCGAGGGGGCGGGCAACATGACCCAGCAGCTTGCAGCCCTCAACTGCCTGCTGCGCGCCGAGGTCGGGGAGGCGCAAAATCAGGCCTTCCACGACCAATGGAAAGATGACCGCCTCGTGATGGATAAATGGTTCTCCATGCAGGTGATGAATGCCAAGCTGGACCGCGCAGTACCCAAGGCCGAAGAGATGGCCCGCCACCCCGATTTCACCATGACCAACCCCAACCGCTTCCGCGCCGTCTATGGTGCGCTGGGCGGCAATGCGGCGGGGTTCCACGACCCCTCCGGCGCGGGCTACCGCGTCATGGCCGATGCGCTCATCGCGCTGGACGCCATGAACCCGCAAACCACTGCACGGATGAGCACGGTTTTTGACACATGGAAACGCTACGACGCCGACCGCCAGGCCATGATGCGCGAGGCGCTGGAGCGGATCAAAGCGACCGAGGGTCTGAGCCGCGACACGACTGAAATGGTGACCCGCATCCTGGGGGCGTAGCGCGGTAAGCTGAACTCAGCCATGTCGGGAGATCTACCAGATGGGTCCTAGCCTGCGAGACAGCCGGTTGCGCCCAATGGGGCATCTTGCCCGGGCAAATGCCAAAGGC
>CALFWN010000243.1 GCA_937928335.1 uncultured Litoreibacter sp.
ATATGCCGGGGGTTTGGGGGCAGAGCCCCCAAGCATGTGCGGCAGCACAAAAACATCACGCGTGCCGCAGGCACTCATTCAGAGAACCCCGGCTCGTCCAGCAGATGGCGGCCCGTGCGGCCCTCGACCTCGATCACCCACAGATCCGGGTCAAAGCCGCGCTGCCTGGCCAGTGCCGCGTCCACATCGGCCTCGACACCTTCCGCCAGCACCACCCAGGCTCGCGCCCCGCTCATCAGGTCAAACGAGCGCTGGTAGCAGCAGGCCTGCCCATCCAGCGTATTAACCTTGATCAACACTGTCCCGGCGGTGGCGTCGCCCTTGGCGGTCACAAAAGCAGGGATGTCGGCAAGGGCCAACCGGCGCAGATAGGCGCCCACCCAGAAGGAGGATGTCAGCCGGTCGCCGCTCAATTGCCGTCCTTAAAATCCAGACCCATCTCCGAATATCTCTCGCTGTCTTCCAGCCAGCCAGGCCGCACTTTCACCTGCAAAAACAGATGCACCTTGCGACCCAGAAACTCGACCAGCTCTTCGCGGGCGGCTTTGCCGACCGCTTTGATGGTCTCGCCCTTATTGCCCAGCACGATGCCCTTATGGCCGTCACGCAGCACATAGATCATCTGGTCGATCTTGGCAGAGCCATCCTTGCGCTCTTCCCAATTCTCCGTCTCCACCGTCATCTGGTAGGGCAGTTCCTGATGTAGCCGCAGGGTCAGCTTTTCGCGGGTGATCTCGGCGGCGATCATGCGCATCGGCAGGTCGGCAATCTGGTCTTCGGGGTAAAACCACGGGCCCTGCGGCACTTGCCCGGCCAGCCAATGGCGCAACGTGTCGGTGCCATGCCCCTTCTCGGCCGAGATCATGAAGGTCTCCACAAAGGGAAAGGCCGCGTTCAACTCGCGGGTCAGCCCCAGCAAAGCGTCCGTTTTCACCCGGTCAATCTTGTTGATCGCCAGCGCCACTTTGGCACCGCCCACACGCTCGCCCAACCCGTCCAGAATGGCCTGCACCCCTTCGGTGATGCCGCGATGCGCCTCCACCATCAGCACCACCACATCGGCGTCCGAGGCCCCCGTCCAGGCGGCGGCCACCATCGCGCGGTCCAGACGGCGGCGCGGCTTGAACAGGCCCGGCGTGTCCACAAAGACCAGCTGCGCGGGGCCTTCCATTGCCACGCCGCGGATGCGGGCGCGGGTGGTCTGCACCTTATGCGTCACGATCGAGACCTTGGCCCCCACCATGCGGTTCAGCAGCGTCGATTTACCCGCATTGGGCTCGCCAATCAGGGCAATGAAGCCTGCGCGTTTTTCGCTTTCGGCAATGGCGTCAGTCATTCTCTAATCTTTCCAGTAGCGCCTTGGCGGCGGCCTGCTCGGCCTGGCGTTTGGAGCCCGCCTGAGCCTGCGCGGTCTGCCCGCTTTCGGTCCGCGCTTCAATGGTAAACCGGGGCGCATGGTCGGGGCCGTCCCGCTTGATGATATCGTAGATCGGGGGCGTCTGGCCACGGGCTTGCACCAGCTCTTGCAAAGCGGTCTTGGGGTCGCGGGCATCGGCCTCGACATTGGCGATGCGCGGGGCCCAGAACCGCAGGATCATCGCCTGAGCCGCTGCAAGACCGCCATCCAGATATACGGCCGCAATCACCGCCTCCATCGCGTCGCCCAAAAGCGCTTCCTTGCGCCGCCCGCCCGAGACCATCTCCGATTTGCCCAGCTTCAGCACCGCACCCAGATCAATGGCGCGCGCCACATCTGCGCAGGTCTCCTTGCGCACCAGGGCGTTGTAGCGTGGCGCCAGCACGCCCTCCGCAGCGCCGGCATCATCTTCCAAAAGCGCCTGTGCCATGACCAGCCCCAGCACCCGGTCGCCCAGAAATTCCAGCCGCTGGTTGTCGGGCCGGGTCGCGGATGAAATCGAGCCATGCGTCAGCGCGTGGATCAGCAGCTCCGGGTCGTCAAATGCGTATCCCAGCCGGTCCATGAACCCCTTCAACTCCGCCGACAGCTTCACCGCACCCATTGCAGCACCCTTCCCTTTTGCCCCGTGAGCGAGAACAGGATCAGGTCGGCCCGCCCCACCATGTTTTCCAGCGGCACAAAACCCACGCCGCCCGCCTCCCGTGCGAACCGCGAATCCAGCGAGTTGTCGCGATTGTCGCCCAGCACGAATACATGGCCCTCGGGCACCGTGGCCAGCGCCATCTCGTCAGCCTGCAACCCGTCCGCCAGGTTGATCGTCAGATAAGGCGCGCGCCCCGGCAGCACCTCCTGGGCCTGATCCTTGACGCAGATTTCGCCAATATCCACCGGCGCGTTCTTGCAGGCCAGATAGCCATGCTCCAGCAGGTAGGGCTCCTCAAATGTGCCCAGCGGGGTTTGCGTGACCACCTCCCCGTTGATGGTGACCACCCCGCCCGAGATCGCGACCCTATCGCCGGGCAGCGCCATCACGCGTTTGATGTAGTGGTAGCCTTTGGCCGGGTGGATGAAGGTCACCACGTCACCACGTTCCGGCAACTGCCCCACGGGGCCCATCGTGCCGTCGCAGGTGGTCAGGTTGCACATCAGCGCGGGAAAGCCATAGGCGGCGCGGTTGACCAGAAGGTAGTCGCCCACCAGAAGCGTGGGCTTCATCGAGCCCGACGGTATCCAATAGGCCCGAAACAGGATCAGCGTGACCGCCAGAAGGGCCGCCGCAGGGCCTATCGCCACCAGCAGGGCGACCTCGCGGCGGCGCATGGCCCGCATCGTTACTCGATGGCCTTGAAGAAGCGGTCGCTGCGCCATGTCCAGAAAAACAGCATCCGCGACCCGGCTGACGAGAAGATCACCCGGTCCGCCCGGCCCAAGAGGTTCTCGAACGGCACCATGCCAACCCCGCCCGCAGTCTGGCTGAACCGGCTGTCCAGCGAGTTATCACGATTATCGCCCATGAAGAAGAAATGCCCATCAGGCACACGGAAGACGGGTGTGTTGTCGCCGTTCAGCTGGCCTTGCGACGGCACCGGCAGGTTAATAATGTTCAGGATCGAATGCGGCCCGTAACCCTCCAGCGCCTCCGAATAGCGCGATTTGGTGCAATCCGCGCCCAGCCCCGTGGCCCCGTTCTCGCAACGCGGATAGCCACCGACAGAGCCCTGCGGCGCGTTGGCCTCCACAAACTGCCCGTCCGGCGTCTGCACCTGCTCCTGGCCGTTCAGATACAGCACGCCGCGCTGCATCTGCACCGTGTCGCCGGGCAGCCCGATCAGCCGTTTGATATAATCCTGGCCAGAGGTCGGGTGCCGGAACACCACCACGTCGCCCCGCTCAGGCTGGGAGCCGAATAGCCTGTCTTCAGGAAACGGGCAGACGCCAAACGGGCAGGAATATTTCGAATAGCCATAGGCCAGCTTGTTGACGAACATGAAATCGCCCACCAGCAACGTGTCCTTCATCGAGCCTGTCGGGATATAGAAAGGCTGGAAAAAGAAGCTGCGGAACACGGCGGCGATCAGCAGCGCATATACCACGGTTTTGACGGTCTCGCCGATGCTGTCGGGCTTGTCTTCGCTGCGCGCCATGTCAGGCCTCTATCTCTTTGTGTTTCAGGCTAGATGCGGACTGGCAGGGCCGGTGTCAAGCAGGCAGGCACTCACGTCTTGCCCGGCGCGGTGACGGGGCGCGCCTCGATCACCACAAAGGCCTGCGCCCAGGGGTGATCATCGGTCAGCGTCACATGGATGATCGCCTCATGCCCCTCGGGCGTCATGGAGGCCAGCCGCTCCGCGGCCCAGCCCGTCACCTCCATCACCGGCTGCCCGGTCCTGAGGTTGCTCACGGCCATATCTTTCCACGAAATCCCCATCCTGAGCCCGGTGCCCAGCGCCTTGGAGCACGCCTCTTTCGC
>CALFWN010000244.1 GCA_937928335.1 uncultured Litoreibacter sp.
AGCACGTCGGTCAGCTCTTTCAGCTCCTCCCAGGAATAGCCCGCGCCGGTGGGGTTGGACGGCGAGTTGAAGATCAGCCATTTGGTCTTGTCGGTGATGGCCGCTTCCAGCTGATCGGCCGTCAGTTTGAAGCCGGTCTGGATGGAGGCCTCAGCGACAACCGGTTTGCCGCCCGCGATCTGAACCATGTCGGGGTAGGAGACCCAGTAGGGGGCGGGAATGATCACCTCGTCGCCCTCGTTCAGCGTGGCCATCAGCGCGTTGAACAGGATCTGCTTGCCGCCGCCGCCCACGGAGACCTGCGCAGTGGTATAGTCGAGCCCGTTGTCGCGCTTGAACTTGGCAACGATGGCTTCTTTCAGCTCGGGGATGCCGTCGGGCGCGGTATATTTGGTCTTGCCGGCATTGATCGCCGCAATCGCCGCGTCCTTGATGTTTTGCGGTGTGTCGAAATCCGGCTCGCCTGCGCCAAGGCCTATCACATCCTTGCCGGCGCGTTTCAGCTCTGCCGCCTTTTGCGTGACCTGAATGGTCAGGGAGGGCTTTACGGAAGAGATCGTGTCGGACAGGAAGGACATGGTGTGACGCCTCGTCAGGTTGCATAGAGTCTCTTCGGCTTTTAGGGAGGGGGCGTGGCGCGTTCAAGCGCCTAAACGCCCCAAAGGAGCGCCATCATGAACGAGCAAGACGAGACCTATTTCGGAAATGAGAGCGCGACCTTTGGCGACCGGGTGACCGCGGCCCGCGAAGCCGCCGCCTTGAGCGACGCGAATTTCGCCCGCAAGCTGGGTGTGAAACTGAAGACGGTGCAATCCTGGGAGCAGGATCTGGGCGAACCGCGCGCCAACAAGCTGCAGATGATGGCGGGCATGTTGAACGTGTCGATGCGCTGGCTTTTGACGGGCGAAGGCGACGGCCCGGTGGTCTTGAGCGACGCGGAGCCCATGCCGGGTGATCTGGCGGAGCTGTTGGCGGATCTGCGCCGCAGCCGGGCGGATATGAAGAAGATGACGGATAATCTGGCGCGGATGGAAGCGCGGGTTCAGGCGATGGTGGCCAAAGCCTGATGCGCGAGGAGCCACGCCATGACGAGCCGCGCGAGACGCGTGTGCGCCGGCTGAAGCTGCGTTCCATGCGGCGCGGCATCAAGGAGATGGACCTGATCCTGGGCGGCTTTGCACAGGCCGGTCTGGACGGTTTGAGCGACGCCGACCTGGCGCTTTATGACGAGATGCTCAGCGAGAATGACCATGACATGTATGCCTGGGCCTCGGGGCAGATTGAGCCGCCCGAGCGTTTCGCCGCGCTGATGGCGCATGTGGTGGGGTCCGTGAAGCTCGACCGTTAACCGCTTGTTGTCAAAGTTTTTTAAAATACCGCTCTTGGTTTAACCGATTGTTCAAGGGTTCGCCCCTATCCCTGTCTCCAACGCGCAGAGATGCCGCAGATTGCCTACGGAGAGACAGATGAGTATTCAGCAACGCTTCATGCAGACCGAGACCCGCGATTTCATGACCGGGTATCTTGAAAGCCTCGGGCTTTTGGAGCGGCTGCACCGTCTGCTGCTGGATGTGATCAAGGACGAGTTCGAGCGGCTGGGCCTTCTGGATATCAACGCGGTGCAGGCGCTGCTGCTGTTCAACATCTCCGACAATGAGGTGACCGCAGGGGAGCTGAAATCGCGCGGCTATTACCAAGGTTCCAACGTGTCTTATAATCTCAAGAAGCTGGTCGAGATGGGCTATATGCACCACCAGCGCTGCGAGATTGACCGCCGGTCCGTGCGGGTCAAGCTGACGCCCAAGGGCCGCGAAGTGCGCGACAATGTGGCCGAGCTCTTTGCCCGCCATGCCGAAGGGATCGAGAGCAACGGATTGCTGGGCCGCGACGGGGTGGATGACATCAACAGCTCCCTGCGCCGGATGGAGCGGTATTGGAGCGACCAGATCCGCTACATCTACTAAAGGTCGCGGCGTTTAGAGGTTGCGCGTTCAAGCCTGCACAACGGCGTGCGGGGGTGGCGTTTCACCACAGGTTTTACAGAAGTATTTAATGAGTATCTGGGGCCTGCTTCGCGCGGGCCTCAGCGTCGTTCAGCTGTTGTTTGACCACGCGGGCGCGCCAGAGCGACAGCGCCACGGTCACGGTGATCAGCAGCAATGAGATGGCATAGGCCGACAGAACCGCGCCCTGGTATTTTCCGAGATCTGGGATCATGAGGCGGCTCTTTCACGGGCCAGCAAGGCTTGCAGGCGACGGGCGCGGATTTCGGTGCGGGTGCGCAACAACACCAGCACCACGAACATCAGCCCGAACCCGGCCATCGAGATCAAAAGCGGGACAAAGAACACATCCGAGACAGTGCGCCCGCCGGTGGCAACGGGTACAGAAGTGCCCTGATGCAGGCCCTGGTTCCAGAAATTGACCGCGTAGCGGCTGAGCAGCGCGAAGACCGACCCCACAAGGCACAGCACGGAGGTCAGGTCGGCGGCGGTGTCCTGCGTCTCCACCGCCTGCCAGAGCGCGATATAGCCGAGATAGAACAGAAACAGGATCAGAAACGAGGTCAGGCGCGGGTCCCAGGCCCAGTAGGTGCCCCACATGGGCTGGCCCCAGATGCCTCCGGTGATCAACGCGATGAGCGTCATCACCAGCCCCACAGGGGCGGCGGCGCGCGCCAGGAGGGCCGAGACATGGTGCCGCCGGATGAGCCAGATGAGCGAGGTGACCAGCATCATCAGCCACGCATTGATGGCCATCAGCGCAGAGGGCACATGCAGATAGATGATCTTGACGGTAGAGCCCTGACGGAAATCATCAGGGGTGAAGAAGAAGCCCCAGATCAGCCCGGTCCCGACGGAGAGAATGGCCAGCGCGCTGAGCCACGGCAAGAGCCAGCGCGTGGTGCGCATGAATTGCGTGGGGTTGGCATATTTCCAGATCGACATATGCGTGTCCTATGTGAGCGGGGCAGGTGCTGCAATAGAGCGCACGGAAATGTCAGATGGGGCCGCGATCCGGCCGCTGCTGCGTCTGGATATTTTTAAACATGGAAAGATCAGGCGAAAGCGCGACATCAGCGCAGGTTCATTCTGAGAGCAGCGGCGGAGGCAAAGGGCATCAGCGCGATTGTCCCCGCGGTGATGCCTGCCATTAAAAACAGCGGCGTGGTGGCGTCAAGCCCTTCCGCGCCGCGCCGGGCAGCCTCGGCCCCGAACAGAAGTGTCGGCATATAAAGCGGCAGAACGAGAAGGGAGATCAGCAGACCTCCGCGTTTCAGTCCCACGGTGAGGGCCGCGCCGAATGTGCCGATCACCGAGAGGGCGGGCGTGCCAAGCGCGAGCCCTGCGACCAGCCAGGGGGTGGCCTGGGCAGGCAGGTTCAGCAAAAGCCCCAGGGGCGCGGCAGCCAGTGTCAGTGGCAGGCCCGTCGTCAGCCAATGGGCCAGCGCCTTGACGCTTGCACTGCCTTCCAACGGCAGGGGGGAGGTGGCCAGAAGATCAAGCGTGCCGTCCTCTGCGTCCAGTTGAAAGATGCGGTCGAGCGAGAGCAGGCAAGCCAGAAGCGCGCCCACCCATAGGATGCCGGGGGCGATCTTGGCCAATGTCGCGGGCGCGGGGCCTACGCCAAAGGGCACCAGCACGCAGAGGATCAGGAAAAATGCGAGGCCAAGGCCGAAGCCACCGCCTGCACGGACGGCCAGGAGCAGGTCGCGGCGCAAAAGCGCGATCACAGCAGGGCCTCGTCGAGAAACGGATCGGTATCGGTTTGCGCTGTGGCGCGAAACGGCGTGATGTCAAGCTGCTCTGCCTCGGGCAGGCCCAGATCAATATGGGTGGCGATGATTGCGGCACCGCCTTGTGTCAGATGCGTGGTGACGGCCCCGGCAAATTGCGCCACGGCCTGCATGTCAAGCGAGACGGTCGGCTCGTCCAGCGCCCAGAGTTTGCGGCCCGTGAGGACGAGGCGCGAGAGCGACAATCTGCGTTTTTGACCCGCAGAGAGCGTGTGGACCCGGCGGTTGAGCAGGGGTTCCAAGGCGAAGCCTTCGATAGCGGGGGTCACGTCGCGCGCGCCAAAGACCTTTGCCCAGAATTGCAGCGTCTCGGCCACACTCATCTGCGCCTTCAGCCCATCGGCATGGGCGGCATAGGCGACCTCATCGGGTGAAAAGCTGATGCTGCCTGCCACGGCGGGTGTCAGCCCCGCGAGGCAGCGCAGGAGCGTGGTCTTGCCCGACCCGTTGGGGCCACGCAGGATCAGCGCCTGACCGGAGCGCAGCTGAAAGCCTACCCCCGAGATCACCGTCCGGTCGCCGCGCGCGCAGGCGAGATGTTGTGCCGTATAATACATGCCAGCCCGCTTAGCGGATTGAGGCAGCGCTGGGAAGGGCGGCGGGATTCGGGGCTGCCCAAAAGCGAGCGGGGCAGCGTGGCAGTAAAATGTATGCGATTGTATACTGTTTTTACTTGAACTTTTTCCCTGCTAGCATGTAGAGCGAGTGCGAATCCAGCCACCGTCCTTTCCCCAATAGGAGACCAGCCAATGACAGTTACCGTCGGACACGATTCCTCCAACACCCGCAAAACGCTGAAAGTAGGGGCTAAATCCTACGCGTTCTACTCCATCAAAGCGGCGGAGGCGGCGGGGCTCGGCGATTTCTCGAAGCTGCCTGCCGCGCTGAAAGTGGTGCTGGAGAATATGCTGCGTTTCGAGGATGGCAAGACGGTGCATGTCGACGACATCAAGGCATTCTCGGATTGGGGCAAGTCCGGCGGCAAGAACCCCAAGGAAATCGCCTACCGCCCGGCGCGTGTTTTGATGCAGGATTTCACCGGGGTTCCGGCGGTGGTCGACCTGGCGGCGATGCGTGACGGGCTGGTGGCTTTGGGCGGCGACGCCGAAAAGATCAACCCGCTGAACCCGGTTGATCTGGTGATTGACCACTCCGTCATGATCGACGAGTTCGGCAACCCGCGCGCCTTCCAGATGAATGTGGACCGCGAATATGAGCGCAACATGGAGCGCTACACCTTCCTGAAATGGGGCCAGTCGGCGTTTAACAATTTCCGCGTGGTGCCGCCCGGCACCGGCATCTGCCATCAGGTGAACCTGGAATATCTGGCCAAAACGGTCTGGTCGGATGAAGACCAGAATGGCGAGATGGTGGCCTATCCCGACACGCTGGTCGGCACGGACAGCCATACCACGATGGTCAATGGCGCGGCCGTTCTGGGCTGGGGCGTGGGCGGCATTGAGGCGGAGGCCGCCATGCTGGGCCAGCCGATTTCGATGCTGATCCCCGAAGTGGTCGGCTTTGAGCTGACCGGCGCGCTGGTGGAAGGCACCACCGGCACCGATCTGGTGCTGAAAGTCGTGGAGATGCTGCGCGAGAAAGGCGTGGTTGGCAAATTCGTGGAATTCTATGGCGCGGGTCTGGACAGGCTGCCGCTGGCCGACCGCGCGACCATTGCCAATATGGCACCTGAATATGGCGCGACCTGTGGCTTCTTCCCGATTGACAATGAGACGCTGCGCTACCTCACCAATACCGGCCGCGACGAGGACACGATCGCGCTGGTCGAGGCCTATGCCAAGGAGAACGGCTTCTGGCGGGATGCCGATTACAGCCCCGTCTATACCGACACGCTGAGCCTTGATATGGGAACGATTGTGCCTGCGATTTCCGGCCCGAAACGCCCGCAGGACTATGTGGCCCTGACCGAGGGCGGCACCGCCTTCCGCCGCGAAATGGAAGAGACCTTCAAACGCCCGATGGGCAAGGAGGTCGCGGTCGCAGGCGAAGACTACACAATGGAAAGCGGCAAGGTTGTGATCGCCTCGATCACCTCTTGCACCAACACCTCGAACCCTTACGTGATGATCGGGGCAGGGCTGGTGGCCCGCAAGGCGCGTGCGCTGGGGCTGAACCGCAAGCCCTGGGTGAAGACCTCGCTGGCACCCGGATCACAGGTGGTATCGGCCTATCTTGAGGCGGCCGAGCTGCAGGATGATCTGGATGCGATTGGCTTCAACCTTGTGGGCTATGGCTGCACCACCTGTATCGGCAATTCCGGCCCCATCCAGAAAGAGCTGTCGGA
>CALFWN010000245.1 GCA_937928335.1 uncultured Litoreibacter sp.
ATTGCTTTTTTAAAATCTTCATTGGCATAATCCTTCATTGCTTGAGGGAAGGTAGTTGTGTTTTCAACACCTCTTACATTGGTTTCAGGTGGATATGGGGTAAAGTAGTTGTCAGCCAAGTAAACTGGATCATCTATTGAAGAAAAACTAAAATATGCAAGAAGTGATATTACAAGTAGAGATAGTAAGAGAAAGAACCATTTAAAAGGTTCTTTTTTATGTTGATGACCTGAGTTGGTTATTTTTTCGTTTTGTTTTAATTCGTCCTTGAAGCCTTCGTTAATGTAATCTTTTAATGAATCAAGATTACGTCCTTGTTCCATCAGTTCAATCCTAAAACTCTCTTCTTTTAGTTTGTCATTAAACATTCCTAGCTCTGCCTCAGCATGTGGCGAAACCGGCCCTCGGTCATCCGCGACAGGACCGCATCTGCGGTGTCCGTACCGGTGCAGGTGACCAGGTCGCGGGTCATCATGTCGGAGACCAGATCGTTCAGGCACGCTGCCCCGCGCCTGCCCAGCTCGCGCACGATGTCGCGCTCTGACAAGATGCCTTCGGCATTGCTGCCATCCGTGGTCACCACCACCGAGCCGATGCGTTTTTGCGACAGCAGATTGGTTGCATCCGCGACAGAGGCCTGCGGCGGGATGGTGACAACCCCGGCTTCAGATTTCGCTTTGAGAATTTGGCTGACACGCATCGCGGCCTCCCTACAGTTTTCAAATTCGAGTACACATAGATGTTATCTATAGCATAAAACTGGCGCTCCCGGCGCGATTTGGTCAAGTCAGGCTTTCCAGACGCGCGATCTCGGCTGGAAGACGCCCGGCAAGCTCCTCGGCAAACCGGCTGAGGCGGGCGGTTTTACGGTCGTCTGCGTGGCGCACCAGATAGAAGCTGCGGGTCAGGGACACGGCCTCGCCCAGCAGCTTTTCCAGCTCGGGTGCTGCGGGCAGCGCGAAGTCATGCGCGATCACCACGCCCGCCCCGCTGCGCGCCCAATTGAGCTGCACAGAGACCGAGTTTGACGCGAAATCCACCCGTGGCGCGCCGATGGCCGAGAGGTAGTCCAGCTCCTTGTCGAAGATCAGGTCGGCAATATAGCCGATGATCTTGTGCGATTTCAGATCCTCAATGCAGGAAGGCCGCCCGGCGCGGTCGAGATACGCGCGGCTGGCCGCCAGATGCAGCCGGTAGTCGCCCAGCTTTTGCACCGTCAGACGGCCCGTCGCGGGCGGCGAGACGGTCACCGCCATATCGGCCTCGCGTTTCGACAGGTTGAACACGCGCGGCAGGGCGACAAGCTGGACCTCCAGCCCCGGGTGATCGGCACAAATGGCCGAGCAGACCTGCGGCAGCAGATAATTCGCAGCCCCGTCCGGCGCACCCAGCCGGATCTGGCCGCTGAGCACCCCGGCGCCACCCGTCACCTCGTCGCGCAGGCCCAGCATGGCGCTTTCCATCGCCGCCGCCTTGTCCAGCAGCCGCTGCCCCAGCGGGGTCAGCGCGTAGCCCTGAGGTGATTTGACAAAGAGCGGCGCGGACAGATCGCCCTCCAGCCGCGCGATGCGACGGCCCACAGTGGCAGGGTCGAGCTTAAGGCTTCTGCCCGCCCCGGACAGGCTTTCTTCGCGGGCGACGGCGAGAAACACCCGCAGGTCGTCCCATTTCGGATCAGACATATGCAGCCTTTGCATTATTGCAAAATGATTTTGGCAAACTGGCGCTTTATCCGGCGAAATTGCAAGATTAAGATACGGGCAACGCATATCAAGGGAGATTTCCATGCAAGAGCTGACCCATTACATCAACGGTGCGCATGTCAAAGGCACGTCGGGCCGGTTTGCCGATATCTACAACCCCGCCACCGGTGAGGTGCAGGCAAAATGCCCGCTGGCCTCGACCTCGGAGCTGGAAACAGCCGTGGCCGCAGCGCAGGCCGCACAGCCCGCATGGGCCGCGGTGAACCCGCAGCGCCGGGCGCGGGTGATGATGAAATTCGTGGATCTTCTGAATCGCGACATGGACAAGCTGGCCGAGGCGCTGAGCCGCGAGCATGGCAAGACCCTGCCCGATGCCAAGGGCGACGTGATCCGCGGACTTGAGGTTGTCGAATATTGCATCGGCGCGCCGCAGTTGCTGAAGGGCGAGTTCACCGACAGCGCAGGCCCCGGCATTGACATGTATTCGATGAAACAGGCTTTGGGTGTGACGGCAGGCATCACGCCGTTCAACTTTCCGGCCATGATCCCGATGTGGATGTTTGCCCCTGCGATTGTCTGCGGCAACGCCTTCATCCTGAAACCCTCGGAGCGCGATCCTTCTGTGCCGCTGATGCTGGCCGAGCTGATGGAGGAGGCAGGCGCGCCGAAAGGCATCCTGCAGGTGGTCAATGGCGACAAGGAAGCCGTGGATGCGATCCTGCAAAACGAGGTGATCCAGTCGGTGGGCTTTGTCGGCTCCACCCCGATTGCGGCCTATATTTACGCCGAAGGCTGCGCCAACGGCAAACGCGTGCAATGTTTTGGCGGCGCCAAGAACCATATGATCATCATGCCTGACGCCGATATGAACCAGGCGGCGGATGCTTTGGTGGGCGCGGGCTACGGGGCTGCGGGCGAGCGTTGCATGGCGATCTCTGTGGCCGTGGCCGTGGGTGACGGCACCGCCGACCGTTTGCTGGAAAAGCTGGTGCCCAAGGTAGAGACGCTGAAGGTCGGGCCCTATACCTCGGGCGATGACGTGGATTACGGCCCCGTGGTCACCGCGGCCGCCAAGGCCAATATCGAGCGGCTGGTGCAGACGGGCCTTGATCAGGGCGCGACTTTGGCCGTGGACGGGCGCGATTTCAAATTACAGGGCTATGAGGACGGGTTCTTTGTCGGCCCGCATCTGTTCGACAATGTCACGCCGGATATGGACATCTACAAGCACGAGATTTTCGGCCCCGTCCTGTCGACCGTGCGGGTCAATACCTACGAGGACGGGCTGAAGCTGGCAATGGATCATGAATATGGCAACGGGACCGCGATCTTCACCCGCGACGGCGACACAGCACGGGATTTTGCCAACCGGGTGAATGTCGGCATGGTCGGCGTCAATGTGCCGATCCCGGTGCCTCTGGCCTATCACACGTTCGGCGGCTGGAAAAAATCTGTCTTTGGAGATTTGAACCAACACGGGCCTGATGCGTTCAAGTTCTACACAAGGACCAAGACCGTCACCTCGCGCTGGCCATCAGGCCTGAAAGAGGGCGGCGAGTTCTCCATCCCCGTGATGGAATAGCACCACCTCCCGGCCTGATCTGGCCGAAACACAAATCTGTGAGAGGGGGCAATTGCGCAGATTGCCCTCTTATCGTATGGCCCGCGTCAAGATATATAACGGGCTGACTTTCGTCCCTTCTAGGAGTGTACGCATGACCAAACCCACCAGACGCACCCTGATTTTGACAGGCGGCGCGGCCCTGTTTGCGCCCACCGTGCTGCGCGCGCAGGATTTCGAAGCTGACGCGCAGATACCGGCCACGGGCGGCGGTGTGCGGCGCAACGCCTCAAGTTTCCGCAGCCAGAACTGGCGCGACCATTTCTCGACATTGGGCGTGGCCACCATCGTCGCCGACACCAAGTCGCGCGCGCTGCATTTCTGGGATGCCACCGGCACCGATTACCGCGTGTTTGCGACCTCCGTGCCCAAAACGGATGAGCTGACCCGGCGCGGCTACACCAAGATCGTGCGCAAGCGCGAGGGGCCGACCTGGACCCCCACCGCCAATATGCGCGCCCGCGACCCGTCCCTGCCCGCCTTCATGGATGCAGGCCCCGACAACCCGCTGGGCACCCATGCGATGTATCTCGACTGGCCTGCCTATCTGATCCACGGCACGCATGACACCCGCAAGATCGGGCGGCGGTCGTCGTCGGGCTGCATCGGGCTGTATAATGAGCAGATTGCAGAACTGGTCTCGATCACGCCCGTCGGAACGCAGGTCCGCCTAGTATAATCGGAACGCAGGTCCGCTTGGTCTGATCGGAACGCAGGTCCGCTTGGTTTCATCCGGGCTCCGTTTTGAAATTTGAAAAGGCAGGTCTGCGGGCCTGCCTTTTTTGTCGGCCTCACCTTTTCATTTGCAAAACCGGGCGTTTGATTTCACAATTAAACAAGCGTTCAATTCCAAAGAGGCCCCGATGGATTTCGCCCTATCAGACGAGCAGACCGCCATTTTCGACATGGCCCAGGCCTTTGGCCAAACCCATATCGCGCCGCACGCCCTGCAATGGGAAAAGGACGAAACCATCCCCAAGGCGCTGTGGCATGATCTGGCGGAACTGGGCTTCGGCGCGCTTTATGTCAGCGAGGAGAGCGGCGGATCGGGGCTGACACGGCTTGACGCCACGCTGGTTTTCGAGGCGCTCTCGCAGGCCTGCGCTTCGGTCGCGGCCTTCCTGTCGATCCACAACATGTGCGCCGCGATGATCGACATGTTCGGCTCGGACGATCTGAAAGCCCGCCTGCTGCCCGAGGCGGTGAGCATGAACACCATCCTGTCCTACTGCCTGACAGAGCCCGGCTCCGGCTCGGACGCCGCCGCGCTGAAGACCCGCGCGGAGCGCAGCAATGAAGGATACGCGCTGACCGGCACCAAGGCGTGTATCTCGGGCGGCGGCTATTCCGACGCCTATATCGTCATGGCGCGGACCGGCGCGGAGGGCTCAAAAGGCGTCTCTGCGCTGCTGGTGGAGGATGGGGCCGAAGGGCTGAGTTTCGGCGGGCTGGAAGACAAGATGGGCTGGCGGGCGCAGCCAACCCGGCAGGTTCAGTTGGACAATTGCAACATTCCAGCCGGCAATCTGATCGGCGAAGAGGGTCAGGGATTCACATATGCGATGAAAGGCCTGAATGGCGGCAGGCTCAACATCGCCGCCTGTTCGCTGGGGGCGGCCACCGCGGCGCTGTCACAAACGCTGGCATATATGAGCGAGCGGAAAGCCTTCGGCAAATCGCTGGACCAATTTCAGGCGCTGCAATTCCGCCTCGCCGATATGGAGGTCGAGATGCAAGCCGCCCGTGTGCTGCTGCGCCAGGCCGCATGGAAGCTGGACCAAGGCGCCCCTGATGCCATGCGCCACTGCGCGATGGCCAAGAAATTCGTCACCGAGGTCGGGTCGAAAGTGGTCAATGGCTGCCTGCAACTGCATGGCGGCTACGGCTATCTGGCCGATTACGGCATCGAGAAACGCGTCCGGGACCTGCGCGTCCACGAGATACTGGAAGGCACGAACGAGATCATGCGGATGATCATTTCCCGCGACATGCTGGCGGGACGATGAGCGATATCTCGATCCGGGAAGACGGCCGCGCGGGCCGCATCACGCTGAACCGCCCCTCCGCGCTGAACGCGCTGACCTATGACATGGTGCTTGACATTGAGGCCGCGCTGGAGCGCTGGCGCGACAGTGATCTGGCGCTGGTGATGATCGACGCGGCAGGCGACAAGGCGTTTTGCGCAGGCGGCGACATTGCGCAGATGTATGCCTCCGGGCTGCGCGGCGATTATGCCTATGGGCGGCAATTCTGGCGCGACGAATACCGGCTGAACGCCAAGATATTCGAATATCCCAAGCCGGTGGTCAGCTTCCTGCAAGGGTTCACAATGGGCGGCGGCGTCGGTGTGGGATGCCACGGCGCGCAGCGCATCGTGGGCGAGACCAGCCAGATCGCCATGCCCGAATGCAGCATCGGGCTGGTCCCTGACGTGGGCGGCTCGCTGATGCTGGCCCGCGCGCCGGGTGCCACGGGCGCCTATCTCGGCCTCACCGGTTTCCGCATGGGTGCCGCGGATGCGCTTTATGCAGGCTTTGCCGATCATTTCGTGCCGGAGGCCCGTTGGGAGGCTCTCAAGGCAGCCCTGATCCAGGGCGATCTGCACGCAATCACCGACCAGTCAGAACGCCCGCCCAAGGGCACCCTGCCCGGTATGCAGCCCCGGATCACCCGGCATTTCTCGCGCGCCTCTTTGCAAGACATCACCGACAGCCTTGCCGCCGCCAATGATGATTTCGCCACCGCAACGCGCAAACCCATGTCGCGCAACGCGCCAATGGCGATGGCCTGCTGCCTTGATATTCTCAAAACCCTGCGCCGCGAAACACAGATCAGACCGGCCCTCGATCTGGAGTTCCGCTACACCTACCGCGCCGTGGAGCAGGGTGATTTCATAGAAGGCATCCGGGCGGCGATCATCGACCGCGACAGGCAGCCCAAATGGGCGCATAAACACCCCGCAGAGGTGACAAAAGAACAGGTCCGCGACATGCTGGCCCCGCTGGGTCACGAGGCCCTGAATTGGGAGGAGATGCCATGAAAATCGGCTTTATAGGCTTGGGAAATATGGGCGCGCCAATGGCGGCCAATCTGGTCGCAGCAGGCCACAAGGTCACCGGGTTCGATCTTGCCGCCCCCTGCCCCGAGGGCGTGCAAACGGCCCGTAAGGCCGCGCAGGCCGCCCAGGGTGCCGAGGTGGTGATCACCATGTTGCCCAATGGCGCGATCCTGCGCGCTGTCGCAGGCGAGATCATCCCGCATATGGCCCGAGATGCGGTGCTGCTGGATTGCTCAACCGTCGATGTGCAAAGCGCCCGCGATGTGGCCCAGATCGCCCAGGACGCCGGGCTGATGGCGGTGGATGCACCGGTCTCGGGCGGCATTGGCGGGGCCGCGGCGGGCACGCTGACCTTCATGGCAGGCGGCACCGAGGAAGGTTTCACAAAGGTCGCGCCGCTCTTTGACATTATGGGGCAGAAGGCCGTGCATTGCGGCCCCTCAGGCAACGGGCAGGCGGCCAAGATTTGCAACAATATGATCCTCGGGATCACCATGATCGGCACCTGCGAGGCCTTTGCGCTGGCCGATAAGCTGGGGCTGGACCGCCAGAAAATGTTCGACGTGGTCTCGACCTCCTCGGGCTATTCCTGGAGCATGAACGCCTATTGCCCCGCCCCCGGCGTGGGCCCGCACAGCCCGGCCGATAATGACTATATCCCCGGCTTCGCCGCCGATCTGATGCTCAAGGATCTGCGACTGAGCCAACAGGCGGCAGAGGCCGCAGATGCCGACACGCCGCTGGGTCTTGCCGCAACCGCGCTCTATCAAAGCTTTGTCGAGGATGAAGACGGGGCAGGCCAGGATTTCTCCGCCATGCTGCCCCGCTTTGTCTCGCGCAGACGCAGCTAAAGCGCCATGCGAAAAACCTCAATCACGTAACATTGCCTGACATCAAAGACGTCAACGCGTTACGTGACATTTGATGTTTCAGGCATTTCGTCAGACGCGACAGGGCTTTCCATGTTCGAAAATATCCTCTGGGGAGTTTGCCCGCGCGGCTGAGGGCGTGAAACGCCCTCAAAGAGCGCAATAAAACATGTGCCGCAGGCCCATTTCAATCAAACTACCATCAAACCACCGCGATCAAACCACCACAGGCCCGCAAAACGAAAAAAGCCCCGCAGAGCGAGGCTTTTTCAGGCAATGGTGGCGCGGTTGACGGGGCTCGAACCCGCGACCCCCGGCGTGACAGGCCGGTACTCTAACCAACTGAGCTACAACCGCCCATTGCGCATCCGCTTGCGCGAATATTTGGCTGTATTATGGCCCAGCCTGCCCCCCGTCAAGCGCGATCAGGCGCATGGGTGCAAAAACTTGCACGCAAAGACAGCAATACCGGCAAAGCCACAGCAACAGCCGGACAATTCCATATAAACACGCCTATATAAACACGGGGGGAATGGTGGGTCGTGAGAGGCTC
>CALFWN010000246.1 GCA_937928335.1 uncultured Litoreibacter sp.
TTCATGGAGGCCGCCAAGCTGCGCGCCGCCCGCTTCCTGTGGCACCGCATCATGACGGAGTTCGGCGCGCAAAAAGAAAGCTCCAGGATGCTGCGCACCCATTGCCAGACCTCCGGCGTCTCCCTGCAGGAGCAAGACCCCTATAACAACATCATCCGCACCGCCTATGAGGCGATGAGTGCGGTGCTGGGCGGCACGCAATCCCTGCACACCAACAGCTTTGACGAGGCAATCGCGCTGCCCACAACTTTCTCAAGCCGCATCGCGCGCAACACCCAGCTGATCTTGCAAAACGAAACCAAGATCACCAAAGTCGTCGATCCGCTGGCGGGCAGCTATTATGTCGAGAAACTCACCGCCGATCTGGCGGATGAGGCCTGGAAAATCATTCAGGAGATTGACGAGATGGGCGGCATGACCAAAGCCGTGGCCTCCGGGATGCCCAAGCTGCGGATCGAGGAGGCCGCGGCCCTCAGACAAGCCCAGGTGGATCGCGGCGAAGAGGTCATCGTCGGCGTCAACAAGTTCAAACCCACAGAGCAGGAAGAGATCGACATTCGCGACGTCGACAATATTGCCGTGCGCAAAAGCCAGATCGCGCGGCTCGACAAGATCCGCGCAACCCGCGATCAGGCTGCCTGCGACGCGGCCCTCACGGCCCTTGAAGAGGGGGCCAAAAGCGGCACCGGCAACCTTCTGGCACTGGCCGTGGAAGCCGCCCGCGCCCGCGCAACCGTAGGAGAGATCTCCATGAGCATGGAAAAAATATTCGGCCGCCACCGCGCCGAGGTCAAAACCCTCGCAGGCGTCTATGGTGCCGCCTATGAGGGCGATGCAGGCTTCGCCGCAATCCAGAAAGACGTTGAAACTTTCGCCGAAGAAGAGGGCCGCCGCCCGCGTATGCTGGTGGTCAAAATGGGCCAGGACGGCCATGACCGGGGCGCAAAGGTCATCGCCACAGCTTTTGCCGATATCGGCTTTGATGTCGATGTGGGCCCGCTCTTTCAAACCCCTGCAGAGGCTGCGCAGGACGCGCTCGACAATGACGTCCATGTCGTGGGCATCAGCTCTCAGGCCGCAGGCCACAAGACGCTGGCCCCCAAGCTGGTCGCGGCCCTGAAAGAGGCGGGCGCGGGCGAGATCATCGTGATCTGCGGCGGCGTGATCCCGCAGCAGGATTACGACTTCCTCTATAAATCCGGCGTCAAAGCCATTTTCGGCCCCGGCACCAACATCCCCGAAGCCGCCAAGGATATCCTCACCCTGATCCGAACAGAGCGCGGCTAACCCCCGTGATAGGCTAACCCCCATCACTGCTTCAAAAATACCTGCCCCGCAGGGCCGCGTCGTCACCGGGCAAAACCATCGCCGCGAAAGCCCGGACGGTCTTGCGCTTGGGCCCGCACTGCGCCACATGTAAGGCAAGGAAGGGCGCGCATGGCATTACCGGTTCAGGATCAGGCGAAATACTGGGGCGTGGTGGCGGTCCTCTTCTGCCTCGCACTCTGGTTTCTGGGCGACGTGCTTCTCCCCTTCATCGTCGGCGGCGCAATTGCCTATATGATGGACCCGGTGGCCGACCGGCTGGAGCGGCTGAAATTCAGCCGCGTGGCGGCGACGGCCACCATCTCCCTGCTGGCCATTCTGGTCATCGTCCCGGTGCTGGTCTTCGTGATCCGCGAGGTGATCGAGCAGACCGCCGCCCTGCTGGAGCAGGCCCCGAAATATCTCAGCAGCCTCTACGCCTATCTGTCGGAACGCTTCCCCGCGCTGCTGGACGAAACCTCGACCCTGTCCAAGACCATCAACAGCTTCGGCGCCACCTTGCAGGAGCGCGGCACCGCGCTGGTCAGAACCGTGTTCAGCTCTGCGGTGGGGGTCATCAACGCCGCCGTCTTCGTGGTGGTGGTCCCGGTCGTGGCCTTCTACCTGCTGTTGGACTGGGACAATCTGATCGCGCGCGTCGATGCGCTGCTGCCCCGCGACCACGCCTCCCAAATCCGCAAACTCGCCACCGAGATTGACAACACGCTGGCCAGCTTCGTGCGCGGCCAGCTGACCGTCTGCGCCATTCTGGGCACCTTCTACGCGGTCACCCTGATGGCCGTGGGCCTGCAATTCGGGCTGGTGGTGGGGGTCGTCGCAGGTCTGATCACCTTCATCCCTTACGTCGGCGCGCTTGTCGGCGGGGCGCTGGCCATAGGCCTTGCGCTGTTCCAGTTCTGGTCCGACCCGCAATGGATCGTGGCCGTCGCCGTGATCTTCGCCATCGGGCAGTTTCTCGAAGGCAACATCCTGACCCCAAAGCTGGTCGGCGAAAGCGTGGGGCTGCACCCGGTCTGGCTGCTCTTTGCGCTGTCGGCCTTTGGCACGATCTTCGGCTTTGTCGGCATGTTGGTCGCGGTCCCCGTGGCCGCCATCCTGGGCGTGCTGACCCGGTTCGGCCTGACGCAATACCAATCCAGCAGGCTCTACCGCGGGCTCGATACTGACGACAACGAAGCCAGTTAGCACATGGCCAGGCAGCTTCCTCTCCCGCTCCCCACCAAATCGGCGCTGGGGCGCGACAATTTCTTCGTCTCCGAGGCCAATCAGATGGCTGTCGCGGCTTTGGAAGCCACCCAAACCTGGTCCAACGGCAAGCTCATGCTCTGCGGGCCGGCGGCGTCGGGCAAAACTCATCTGGCCCATGTCTGGGCAGGTGAAAACAACGCGCAGATCATCGGCGCCCAAACCCTCGCCACGCAAGACATTGCCACCATCGCCACCACCGCGCTGGTCGTCGAAGACGTCGACCGCGCGCAGCCCCAAGACGAAACCCCGCTCTTTCATCTTCACAATCTGATGCTGGCCGAAGGCCATGCGCTGTTGATGACCACCACCACCCCGCCCGCGCAAATGGCCACCCGGCTGCCCGATCTCAAAAGCCGCCTCACCGGCACCACGCTGGTCGCGCTCGATCCGCCCGACGATGCGCTTTTGGCGGTGGTGCTCATGAAAATGTTCGCGGATCGCCAGATCAACCTGCCCGCAGGCCTGCTCGATTACGTGGTCCCGCGCATCACCCGCTCTTTTGCCGAGGCCCGCCGCTTTGTCGATGAGATGGACGCCCGCGCCCTGTCAGAGGCCCGCCCCATCGGCAAGCGGCTTGCAGGTGACATCTTGGGCGGAACCTAACCCATCCACATCCACAAAACTGGACAGGCCCCTGAATTATTTGGCATAAGTCCTCATGACCCTCCATTCCGACATCACGCTCGCGCCCATGACAGGCGCCGATTTCCTGAACGCGGGTTTTCCAAAGCCCGAGGCGCTGGAGGATATGGAGGCAGATGGCCCAAGCCGGTTTTTCAACCGTGAACTCAGCTGGCTGGCCTTCAACTGGCGGGTGCTGGAGGAAGCCTCCAACCCCAAAGTGCCATTGCTCGAACGGGTCCGGTTTCTGGCCATCTCGGCCAATAACCTTGACGAGTTCTACTCCGTCCGGGTCGCGGGCCTGCGCGAGCTGGCGCTGGCGGGCAACACCACGCCCTCGGCGGACGGGCGCACGCCCACCCAGCAGCTGGTCCTGATCGACGCCAATGCCCGCGAGCTGATGGAACGCCAGGACACCGTGCTATGCACCCTGCGCGAAGAGATGGCCCGGCAAGGCATGTCCATGCTGGCAGGCGAGGCCCTGACCAAGAATGACAGCGCCTTTCTTGAGACCCATTTCCTGTCCAACATCTTCCCGGTCCTGTCGCCGCTGGCGATTGACCCCGCGCATCCGTTCCCCTTCATCCCCGATACCGGGCTGTCGCTGGCCTTGCAGCTGAAACGCAAATCCGACAATCGCAGCCTGAAGGCGCTTTTGCCGATCCCGCGCCAGATCGAGCGTTTCGTGATGCTGCCCTCCACCGAGGGGGAGACGCGCGTGATCTCGATGGAAGACCTGCTGATCCAGCGCATCGGCGATATCTTTCCGGGCTACGAGGCCATTGGCCATTGCACCTTCCGCGTGCTGCGCGACAGCGATCTTGAGCTGGAGGAAGAGGCAGAGGATCTGGTGCGCGAATTTGAAACCGCCCTGAAACGCCGTCGCCGCGGCGAGGTGGTCCGCCTGACGCTCAGCACCGGCGCGCCCTCCAAGCTGCGCGAGCTGATCATGGACGCGCTCGAAGTGACCGAGGCCGATGTGATCGAGATCAACGGAATGCTCGGGCTCAGCGACATCTCCGAATTGGTGGAGCTGGGCGCGCCGCATATGATGTGGCCGCATTTCTCGCCCCGCGTGCCCGAACGCGTGCAGGATCACGAGGGGGACATGTTCTCCGCGATCCGCCAGAAAGACATGCTGCTGCACCACCCCTACGAGACCTTCGACATGGTCGTCCGCTTTCTGGCCCAGGCCGCCCGCGACCCCGATGTGGTGGCGATCAAGCAGACGCTCTATCGCACCTCTAACGAAAGCCCGATTGTGGCGGCGCTCTGCGAGGCGGCGGAAAACGGCAAATCCGTCACCGCTTTGGTCGAGCTGAAAGCCCGTTTCGACGAGGCCGCCAATATTCGCCAATCGCGCAAGCTGGAACGCGCGGGCGCGCATGTTGTCTACGGCTTTATCAACTACAAGACCCACGCCAAAATCAGCGCCATCGTGCGCCGCGAAAACGGCAAGCTGGTCACCTATACGCATTTCGGGACCGGCAATTACCACCCGATCACGGCGAAATTCTATACCGATCTCAGCCTGTTTACATGCGACGCCGCCCTTGGCCGGGACGCCACCCGCGTCTTCAACTATGTCGGCGGCTACGCGCAACCCGACAGTCTCGAAAATCTGGCCATTGCACCACTGACGCTGAAATCCACACTGATCAAGAATATCGAGGCCGAGATCGCCCATGCCAAAGCCGGCAAACCGGCAGAGATCTGGGCCAAGATGAACTCCCTGATCGAGCCCGACGTTATTGACGCGCTCTATGCTGGCAGTCAGGCCGGTGTGAAAATCAGCCTGGTCATTCGCGGCATCTGCGGCCTGCGTCCGGGCATCAAAGGCCTGAGCGAAAACATCCGCGTGAAATCTATCGTGGGCCGGTTTCTCGAACATTCCCGGATCGTGTGTTTCGGAAACGGGCAGGGGCTGCCCGCGAAAAAAGCGCGGGTCTATATGTCCTCCGCCGACTGGATGGGCCGCAACCTCAACCGCCGGGTCGAAACGCTGGTCGA
>CALFWN010000247.1 GCA_937928335.1 uncultured Litoreibacter sp.
CTCCGCGTGAAGACCACGCCGACGCAGAGCACCCCCCAGCCGACAACTAGGCCAGACAGCCGGTTGAGGTAAAACACGAGCAGGGCCTTCAGGGCCCTCTCAAGCCATGCCCAAACTCTTGTCGCACGGCGCGGCTTTTGCGAAAACGCCCTCGGCAGAACGCCGGGTCAACGGCGCTGTCTTCTGAAAGCTTTCGACATGTTTCTCCTGAAATTGGCAGCCATTGAGCAGCAGCTGAAGTGGTTTGCGTGGGCCTTGGGCCTGTTCAGCACAATTTCCATCGTTCAGAACTGGCAGCTCGCCGCCATGCTGTTTGGCCTGCCATTTTGCCTGATCTGGGTGTTGAGCGCCCAGGCGACATCACAAGGCCCTGACCCCGAACCCGAATCTGGCACCCAAAAGCGGCTGGACGCGATGCCGGGCAAGGCTTACCTGTAGATCAAGCAGGAGCCTCGCCCGATGACCGACAAAACCAAGCCGCCTCTCACCCTGTATCTGGCAGCCCCGCGCGGGTTTTGTGCCGGGGTCGACCGCGCCATCAAGATCGTCGAGATGGCCCTCGATAAATGGGGCGCGCCGGTCTATGTGCGCCACGAAATCGTGCATAATAAATTTGTGGTCGACGGGCTGCGCGACAAGGGCGCCGTCTTTGTCGAGGAGCTTGACGAATGCCCCGATAACCGCCCCGTGATCTTCTCTGCCCACGGGGTGCCCAAAGCGGTTCCGGCCGCCGCCGCCAGGCGCGAGATGATCTATGTCGACGCCACCTGCCCGCTGGTCTCCAAGGTCCATATCGAGGCGGCGCGGCATCATGAAGCCGGGCTGCAAATGGTGATGATCGGCCATGACGGCCACCCCGAGACCGTGGGCACAATGGGCCAGCTGCCCAAAGGCGAGGTGCTGCTGGTCGAAACCGTGCAGGACGTGGCCCGCATCACCCCGCGCGATCCCGAAAAGCTGGCCTTCATCACCCAGACCACCTTGTCGGTCGATGACACAAGCGAGATCGTCGCGGCCCTTCAGGCCCGGTTCCCCGCCATCATCGGGCCGCATAAGGAAGATATCTGCTACGCCACCACCAACCGCCAGGAGGCGGTCAAGGCGATGGCCGCCAAAACAGACGCCATGCTGGTGATCGGCGCGCCGAATTCCTCCAACTCCCGACGGCTGGTCGAGGTCGGTGCCAAGGCGGGCTGCAACTACGCGCAGCTGGTGCAACGCGCCGCCGACATTGACTGGCGCGCGCTGGACGGCATCACCTCCATCGGCATCACCGCCGGGGCCTCCGCCCCCGAGGTGCTGATCAACGAGGTCATCGACGCCTTCCGGTCCCGCTTCGACGTCACCACCGAAATGGTCGAAACCGCGGTCGAGAATGTCGAGTTCAAGGTCCCGCGCGTGCTGCGCGAGCCCGCCTGAAGCTGCCACAGTGTCGCGGGGTCATAGCCTGATTGCGCCACATTTTCTTTGCGTCTTGACCCAGTTCCGCTAAGACAGTGCCAGCCAACAATAATAAGAAGCAGTTTCATGTTCGACCAATCCAGCCCGACAGGGCCCGCCGCCGCGCCGACCGAGGCGCGCGCAGAAGCGCCGCAAACCGCCCGCGACTGGGTGAAGGTCCTCGCCAAATACCGCGATCCAAGTGCCACCCGCAGCCTGTTCGAGCTGGGTGTCACCATTGGCCCTTTCGTGCTGCTCTGGGCGCTGGCCTGGTGGTCGCTCTCGGTCAGCTACTGGCTGGCGCTGGCCATCTCGATGGTCAACGCCGCCTTCCTGCTCAGGCTTTTCGCAATCCAGCATGATTGCGGCCACGGCGCGTTTTTCGCCAACCGCACTGCCGATGACTGGCTGGGCCGGGGCCTCGGCATCCTGACGCTGACGCCCTATGACGTGTGGCGCAGCTCGCATTCGATGCACCATTCGGCGTCGGGCAATCTGGACCGGCGCGGCATGGGCGACATCAATACGCTGACCGTCGCCGAATACGAGGCGCTGGGCCGGTTCGAGCGGCTGAGATACCGCCTCTACCGTCACCCGATCGTGCTGTTCGGCCTCGGGCCGGGCTATCTGTTCTTCCTGCAAAACCGCCTGCCGCTGGGCCTGATGAACAAGGCCCGGTACTGGGTCAGCGCGATGGTCACCAATGCCGGCATCTTCGCCGCGCTCGGCCTCATCATCTGGTTTGGCGGGCTGATGCCCGTTGTGATGATATTCGTCCCCTCCACCCTGCTGGCCGCCACCGCCGGGGTCTGGCTGTTCTATGTGCAGCACCAGTTCGAGACCACCCATTGGGAAGGCGAGGGTGAATGGCAAATCCACCACGCAGCCCTTGAGGGCAGCTCGCATTACGTCATGCCAAAAGTGCTGCAATGGCTCAGCGCCAATATCGGCATCCACCATGTCCACCACCTCTATAGCCGCATCCCCTTCTACCGCCTCCCCGAGGTGCTGCGCGATCACGCCACGCTGGCCGAGGGCAACCGCATGACGATCCGCGAAAGCATCGCCAATGCACGCCTGCACCTGTGGGACGAGGACAGCAAGCGCCTGCTCTCCTTCGCGCAGGCCCGCGCCCGCAACGCATAAGCTGCCTTAAGCGGGGGCACGCCAGGGCAGATACCCCCGTGACATCCCCACGCGGCATGGTAGGTCTAAAGCCACCCCACCGCAGGATGCCTCCATGATCACGCTTCAGTTTCTTCTCACCGCTCTGGTCGTCGTTCTGGCCCCAGGCACCGGGGTCATCTACACACTCGCACTGGGTCTGGGTCAGGGCCGCCGCGCAGCCCTTTGGGCAGCGCTTGGCTGCACCTTCGGCATCGTGCCGCATCTGGCGGCGGCCACGCTGGGGCTGGCGGCGTTGCTGCACACATCCGCGCTGCTGTTCCAGCTGGTGAAATTCGCGGGCGTGGCCTATCTGCTCTATCTCGCATGGCAGGCTTTGAAGGCGGGCGGGGCTCTCTCCGTCTCCCCCGACGCAGCGCCGCAACCCGGCTGGACCATCGCCCGGCGCGGGGCGCTGATCAACATTCTCAACCCGAAACTGTCCATCTTCTTTCTGGCGCTGCTGCCGCCCTTTCTGTCGGGCAACCCGGCCACCGCCACGCTGGAAATGACCATTTTGGGCGCCGTCTTCATGGCGCTGACCTTCGCCGTTTTCGTGCTTTACGGCCTTTTTGCCGCCCGCGCCCGCCGCGCCATTCTGGGCTCCGAGCGGGTCATGACATGGCTCAACCGCTCCTTTGCAGCGCTCTTTGCCGGGCTCGGCGCAAAGCTGGCCTTTGAACGCGCATGACCCAAATTCCACGTCCCGCCCTCTCTCTTGGCCTCGCTGGCCTGCTGCCCTTCCTCTGGGCCGCGCTCGGCATTCTGGTCCCCGCCATCTCCGAGGCCACCGTCGCGCTGCTCGGCCCACGGTTCAACGCGCCCTTCCTCCTGATCTCCTACGGCACGGTGATCTTGTGCTTCATGTCCGGCGTCCTGTGGGGCTTCGCAATCAAATCCGATCGCACCCTGCCCTATCTGGTCTCCACCCTGCCCGCGCTCTGGGCGTTCTTCGCCATCGGCGGCGGGGAACGTCAGGCCACCTCCGCCGTGCTGATCGGCTTCCTGCTGGTCTTCCTGTTCGATCTGCAATTCGCGGTCTGGCGGCTGACCCCGCCCTGGTGGATAAAGCTGCGCACGCTGCTCACCGCCATTGTTCTCGCCTGCCTCGCCATAGGACTGCTCGCATGACCGACGACAAGACCATCGAGGTCTATAACCAAAAAGCCGCCAGCTATGATGATCTGGTCTCCCGCGACACGCCCGACCCCGATTTGCAGGCCTTCATCGACGCGCTGCCCGCGGGCGGGCGTGTTCTCGACCTCGGCTGCGGCCCCGGCAATTCATCCGCCATGATGCGCGATGCAGGGCTGCACCCCGACGCAATGGACGCCTCCGCCGAGATGGTCCGCGTCGCCCGCGACAAATACGGGATCAACGCCACGCTTGCCAGTTTCGACGATCTCACCGCCGATAGCATCTATGACGGCATCTGGGCCAATTTCTCGCTCCTTCATGCCACCAAATCCGACATGCCCCGCCATCTCAAAGCGATCCACAAAGCGCTCAAAACAGGCGGCGTCTTCCATATCGGCACCAAGCTCGGCACCGACGAGCTGCGCGACAGCATTGGCCGGATGTACAGCTATTACGAGGCGGACGAGCTGCTGGCCCTGCTCAAAGCCGCGGGCTTCACCCCCCGCACACCCCGCTTTGGCCGCGACAAAGGGCTGTCCGGCGAGATGGCCGATTTCATCATCGTGCTGAGCGATGCCTGAGTTATTCGCCTATACAGACGGCGCCTGCTCCGGCAATCCCGGCCCCGGCGGCTGGGGCGCGATACTCATCGCCCGCGACGGCGACGCGGTCCTGAAAGAACGCGAACTCAATGGCGGCGAGGCGCAAACCACCAATAACCGGATGGAGCTCATG
>CALFWN010000248.1 GCA_937928335.1 uncultured Litoreibacter sp.
GAATTATTTGACTACAGCATAAATCTATCACAGATTGATAAAGGTTGGGAAAATAAGACACGTTCAATGTTGTTGTTATTGAGGTTGGTTCATTCGCTCCTGCACTACTCAAGCCGCACTCATTCGGACTTGGTGCGCGCATTTCAAGAAAAGCGATCGACTTCGCCATTGCCGACAAGCGCATTCCATTCGTGACGTTTCTGCTGCCTCCGTCGCGCAAGAAATTTAATGCGCTCGACCGACTTGGCGCGGTTTTTGTTGGTGAGCAGGAGTATGATGGGGAGACCTTCCTCAAGTTTCACCTGGAAACCGAATGACGGCTAAGTCCGGCACAGCAGCCCCCGCAGCCGGGCGCGCGCAAGACCGTGGGGTGGCGCTGCAACACTCCTTCGACAGTACTTTATCGCAGTCAAGCACGTCTTTCGAATATGCGGAGCACGAAGAGAACAAAAGCGCCAGCCCGCCGGGACGGTCTTGCGCTCGCCCGGCGCCTGCGGCTCGATTCCGGGCGAACGCGTGAGTTGAATGAATGTCTGCAGTGAGCCCTTTTTACCAAATGCTGCGGCTGCACCAATGTCTGGTTTCCAGTTGCGCCGTTGAGCACGAGCGCGCACTGTAAAGCGCATCGGCAGGAGGCAATCGCGATGAGTATTGAGGTTTGGTTGGCATATGTAGCGGCATTCACGCTGCTTTCACTGATCCCAGGGCCGAGCGTCTTTATGGTGATCGGTCAGTCGCTTTCCCGTGGCGTTGGTGCAGCGTTTCACTGCATTGCCGGAGACCTGCTGGGAGGCATTGTCATGATGACGATTGCCTATGTCGGGCTTGGGACGCTCTTGGCGGCATCCAGCGGTATCTATCTTCTCGTGAAATGGGCAGGCGTGGCCTATATGGCGTGGTTGGGCCTATCTCAAATCCTCACCGCGCGTCGCATGGTCGAAGCCGATCTGACCGCGCCCACAACATCCGCGATCCGTGTGGGAAGTTTGAGGGCTGGATTCCTGACAGGTATTCTGAACCCAAAGGCGATCCTGTTCTACGTGGCCTTTCTCGCGCAGTTCATGAACCCTGCATTCCCACTGACGCCACAGTTCCTCATACTGATGGCCACCTCCACAACGATTGTGTTGATCGTCCTTGCTGCCTATGCGCTCTTGGCGGCGCAAGCTCGCAAAGCATTTCAGAGCCTGCGCGCGCGCAAGCGAATGGGCTATACTGGTGGCACATTTTTGTTGGGCGGCTCGGCCATAATGGCGTCCAACTAGCCATTAGCAGTCGCTCTGTGAAGTGATCGAAGAACGTGTGGGGCCGCTTCTCAGAACCACAAAACTGTCTTTGTCGCAGGCTTGACCTCAACCAAGGTTAAGGTGTCAGACTGCTTCCAAATTCAAAAAACTTCCGGAGAAAACTGATGGACAAGATCGAAATTCAGGGATGGCTAGACGGATATGGCGCTGCTTGGGAAAACGGAGACCCTGAGCAAATCGCACCAATGTTTACCGAAACGGCAAGCTACCGGGAGACCCCATTCGACGAGCCAATGCTTGGGCGAGACGCGATTAAAGCGTATTGGCAAGAAGGCGCGGCGGATGCGCAGGAAAACCTGGAATTTTCATCCCAGGTATGGGCGGTGGATGCTGATACCGCTGTCGCTGGCTGGCAAGCGAAATTCACGCGAATACCGTCGGGTGTCGGGGTAGAACTCGATGGCACGTTTCGCCTGAGATTTGTGAAAGTATCGGGTCACCTTCTTTGTGAAAGCCTCGAAGAATGGTGGCACCGGAGGGAAAGCTAAGCGGACGTTCATGGCTAGCACTACAACGGCAACTCCGTCCCGCATAGCAGCCATATCCCCCTCACCTCCCCCTGCTCCAGATGCCTTCCGCTCAAAACCACTTGCCGCTCCGTGATATCTGTATCACCACTCTCCCGACACCTCCCTGAGCTGCCACCGCAAAAAGGCCCCGCGCTATGCCCAACAAACGTATCGTTCTGTCCTCTGACCACGCGGCACTTGCCCTGCGCGCGCGGATTGCGGAGCATGTTGAAACCCTTGGCTGGGAGAGCGTCGATATCGGCCCCACCACCAGCGAGAGCACCCATTACCCGATCCACGGGGCCGCTGCCGCTGAACGGGTGGCGTCGGGTGATTGCCGGTTCGGCATCATTTTATGTGGCACCGGGCAGGGCATCATGATGGCCGCCAATAAGATCACGGGCATTCGCTGCGGGGTGTGTTCGGAGGCGTTCTCCGCCCGGATGATCCGCCAGCATAATGACGCCAACATGCTCTCCATCGGGGCGCGGGTGGTGGGAGAGGATCTGGCGCTCGATATCGTCACCGCGTTTCTGTCCGCCGCATTTGAAGGCGGGCGTCACCAGACCCGTGTCGGGATGATCGAGTAGGCACTCCGTAAACAGCGGGTTAAGAAATCTGCGCTCAGGTTTTGGGACAATTTGGGTTTTTCGCCGAAATATTTTGCCCCAAAATGCCCCAAAATCGTCAGGACGCGTTGCAAGCCGCTCTGTGAGCGTCCAATGCTTGACCTTTCCGCCGAAATGTCCTTGTTAGCGGTAACGGGGCATATGACGCCCCCACCATTTTCAAGGAGCCTTCTGTTATGTCCGTAAAAGTCGCCATCAATGGGTTTGGCCGCATCGGCCGCAACGTCCTGCGCGCTATCATTGAATCCGGCCGCACCGACATAGAGGTCATTGCAATCAATGACTTAGGCCCGGTGGAAACCAATGCCCACCTGCTGCAATATGACACTGTGCATGGCCGCTTCCCGCATGAGGTGGTGGTCAAGGGCGACACCATTGACGTGGGCCGCGGGCCCATAGCTGTGTCCGCCATCCGCAATCCTGCCGACCTGCCCTGGAAAGAGGTCGATATCGTTCTCGAATGCACCGGCATCTTCACCTCGAAAGAGGCCTGCCAGGCGCATCTGGAGAATGGCTCGTCGCGCGTCCTGATCTCTGCGCCCGGAAAAAGTGCCGACAAAACAATTGTCTACGGGGTGAATGATGCGACGCTGACGGGCGATGATCTGGTCGTCTCCAACGGGTCATGCACCACCAATTGTCTGGCGCCGCTGGCCAAGGTGCTGAACGACGAGATCGGGCTGGTCAAAGGGTTCATGACCACTGTGCACAGCTATACCGGTGATCAGCCGACGCTGGATACCATGCATAAGGACCTCTACCGCGCGCGGGCTGCTGCGCTTTCGATGATCCCGACTTCCACGGGTGCGGCCAAGGCGCTGGGGCTGGTGCTGCCTGAGATGGAAGGCAAGCTGGACGGGGTGGCGATCCGGGTGCCAACGCCGAATGTGAGCTGTGTGGACCTGACCTTTGAAGCGGCCCGTGAGGTGACGGCGGATGAGGTCAACGCAGTGATGAAGGCGGCGGCTGAGAAAGGCCCGCTGAAAGGTATTCTGGGCTATTCCGACAAGCCGCTGGTATCGTCTGATTTCAACCATGACCCGCGCTCCTCGATCTTTGCCTCGGAGCAGACCAAGGTTTTGGGCGGCAATATGGTGCGGGTGCTGAGCTGGTATGACAATGAGTGGGGCTTCTCCAACCGGATGAGCGACACGGCGGTTGCGATGGGCAAGCTGATCTGAAAGACTCCCCCCTGAAAGCGACGCACGCGTCGCAAGGCGAATTTATAAGCAATCCCAACGGGTTGCTTATTTTCGTTAGGTATTTGTTAACCTGAGGAACACGGCGATATGGGCTGGAAAACACTCGACGATATGGATGTAGACGGCAAAACGGTTTTGATCCGGGTGGACATAAACGTGCCGCTTGAGGATGCTCAGGTCACCGATGACACGCGGATCAAGCGGATCGTGCCCACAGTGCATGAGGTGCTGGAGCGGGGCGGCAAAGCCGTGCTGATGGCCCATTTCGGACGCCCCAAAGGTCAGGTTGTGCCGGAGATGTCGCTGGCCCAGATCGTCCCGGCGGTCGAGAAATGTCTGGCCAGAGCCGTGCATTTTATTGATGGCAATTACGCGGCCACGCTGGGTCAGCTGGAACCGGGCAGTGTCGCCCTTTTGGAGAACCTGCGGTTCAATCCCGGCGAGGAGAAGAACGACGCGGGCTTTGCCCAGAGGCTGGCCTCGCTGGGTGACCTCTATGTCAATGACGCCTTCTCGGCGGCGCATCGGGCCCATGCCTCGACAGAGGCCATTGCGCGCCTGCTGCCCTCTTGCGCAGGCCGGTTGATGCAGGCGGAGCTGAGCGCGCTGGAGAGCGCATTGGGGGCTCCGAAACGGCCCGTGGTGGCCGTGGTCGGCGGCGCGAAAGTGTCCACCAAGCTGGAGCTGCTGTCCAACCTTGTGGAGAAGACCGATCATCTGGTGATTGGCGGCGGGATGGCCAATACATTCCTGGCAGCGCAAGGCATTGATGTCGGGAAATCACTGGCCGAGCATGACATGACCGACACCGCGTCAGAGATTGTTCAGAAAGCAAAATCAGTGAGTTGCACGATACACTTGCCATCTGACGTGGTTGTGGCACGGGATTTCAAGGCCGGCGCCGCCAACGAGACCGTGGCGGCGGATGCCTGCCCGGCTGATGCGATGATCCTTGATGCAGGCCCCGCGACAGTGGCCCGTTTGGAAAGTGTTTTCGAGACCTGCGAAACGCTGATCTGGAACGGCCCGCTGGGTGCGTTCGAGATCCCGCCCTTTGACGCGGCGACCAATGCGGCAGCCGCCAAGGCAGCGAAGCTGACCACAGCGGGCAAGCTGATCTCGGTCGCGGGTGGCGGCGACACGGTTGCGGCGCTGAATGTCAGCGGCGCGGCGGATGCGTTTACCTATATTTCGACCGCTGGCGGCGCATTTCTGGAGTGGATGGAGGGCAAGACCCTGCCCGGCGTCGCGGCTTTGGAGAGCTGAGCCGGGTCGCACTCCGCGCGGCAATGCTGTGCCAAATCGGGCGCAATTCGCTCGGAAACACTGATTTTCCGAAGACTGTTAGCGCCACCATAATTGCAACAAACTGGCCTGTCACATATGGGATGCGCGACGGCACAGTGCTGTCGTGACATTCTTGAAGGGTATATGAGCAGATGGCCAATCAGACACAAGCCGACAAAATCACCAACGGTCCCGGATTTATTGCCGCATTGGATCAATCCGGTGGCTCAACCCCCAAAGCGCTGCGGCTCTATGGTGTCGAGGAAAGCGCCTATAGCTCCGAAGATGAGATGTATGACCTGATCCACGCCATGCGGTCGCGTATCGCGCAGGCCCCGGAATTCACCGGCGACAAGGTCATCGGCGCGATCCTGTTCGAAAAAACCATGAACCGCGAGATCGGTGGCAAGCCTGCGGGTCTTTATCTGTGGGAAGACAGTGGCGTGGTGCCATTTTTGAAAGTGGATAAGGGTCTTGAAGAAGGCGCAGACGGTGTGAAGCTGATGAAGCCCATTGACGGGCTGGACGATCTGCTGAAACGCGCGGTCGAGGCGCAGATGTTCGGCACCAAGATGCGCTCCGTCATTGATGCGGCCTCGCCGTCCGGCATTGCGGCCAATGTGGCGCAACAGTTTGACATCGGGAAACAAATCCTCAGCCACGGGCTGGTGCCGATCATCGAACCCGAGATCACGATCTCGATCACTGACAAGGCCGAGGCCGAGGCGATTTTGCTCGACGAGATCGGCAAACAGCTTGATATGCTGAAACCCGGTCAGGAGGTCATGCTGAAACTGACCCTGCCCGAGGCCCCCAACCAGTATAAGCCGCTGGTCGATCATGACCGGGTGATGCGGGTCGTGGCCCTGTCGGGCGGCTATTCCCGCGAGGAGGCCAACGCGCGTCTGGCCAAGAATGCGGGCGTCATTGCCAGCTTCTCCCGCGCGCTGACCGAAGGCCTGTCGGCAGCCCAGGATGATGCCGCGTTCCGCAAGCAACTGGCCGCGACCATCGACAGCATCTACAACGCTTCTGTCGCGGGGTAATCCCGGCTCAGAACAGGCTGTGTCTAGGCAGTTTCATGCCACCGGGGCCAGCTTTTGTGCCGATACGTGATTTTAGGGATTCACACGTCGAATCACTTCGCCTATATTCCTGTTAAGCCGCTGAATACAAAGCGGCAGACAAGAAACAGGTTTTAACCATGTCTTCAACGCGTAGCTCGCCCGGCCTGACCTCCCTTTTGATGTTCTGTGTGCTGTTCTCTATGGGGGCCTATTTCACCTTTGCCGCCGTTCAGGGCGATTTCGGCATCTTCCGCCGTGTGCAGGTCGAGGCCGAGGTGCAGACCCTGCGCGTAGAGCTGGACGCATTGGAGGCCGAAGTGGCCGAGATGCGCAACAAGACCCGCCGTATGTCGGACGGCTATCTGGACCTTGACCTTCTGGACATGCAGGCACGCGAAATACTTGGCATGATGCGCGCCGACGAGATTATCATCCGCTGATCACAGCCGTTTTGGAACCTTCTGCCCTGCCCTGCGTTTGACGCAAGGGCAAGCTATGCTTTGGCAGCATGGCGGTTCTGAAAAATTCTGGACGTGCAAAGCATTGTCTGGTCTGATAGGTGATAGTTTAACATTAAACTACTTTTCAAATCTGGGAGGATGACGCGCCGTGGCCGCCAAAAAACCCGCTAAGAAAGCGAATGTTTCGAAGGATGAGCTCCTTCAATATTACAAAGACATGCTGTTGATACGCCGCTTCGAGGAAAAGGCGGGCCAGCTTTACGGCATGGGGCTGATCGGCGGGTTCTGCCACCTCTATATCGGACAGGAAGCCGTGGTTGTGGGCCTTGAGGCCGCCGCCAAAGAGGGCGACAAGCGCATCACCTCCTACCGCGACCACGGCCATATGCTGGCCTGCGGCATGGACCCCAAAGGCGTGATGGCCGAGCTGACGGGCCGCGAGGGCGGCTATTCCAAAGGCAAGGGCGGCTCGATGCACATGTTCTCGAAAGAGAAGCATTTCTACGGCGGCCACGGGATTGTGGCAGCGCAAGTGCCTTTGGGCGCGGGGCTGGCATTTTCGGACAAGTACAAAGGCAATGACAACGTCACCTTCACCTATTTCGGCGACGGCGCGGCGAACCAGGGTCAGGTCTACGAGGCCTATAACATGGCCGAACTGTGGGACCTGCCGGTGGTTTTTGTCATTGAGAACAACCAATACGCGATGGGCACCTCGACCAAACGCTCCACCAAATCGCCGTCCTACTGGGAACGCGGCGCCGCCTACGGCATCGAGGGCGAAGAGGTTGACGGCATGGACGTGCTGAAGGTCAAGGAGGCCGGCGAAAAGGCCGTGGCCCACTGCCGCGCGGGCAAAGGACCCTACATTCTTGAGATCAAGACCTACCGCTACCGGGGGCATTCCATGTCCGACCCGGCCAAATACCGGACCCGCGAAGAGGTGCAGAAGATACGCGACGAGCGCGACCCGATCGAACAGGTCCGCGACATGCTGCTGACCGGCAAACACGCATCCGAGGACGATCTGAAAGCGATCGACAAGGAGATCAAATCGGTGGTGAACGAGGCCGCCGAGTTCTCCAAGGAAAGCCCGGAGCCCGGCCTGGACGAGCTTTACACTGACATCTACATGGAAGCGGAGGCCTGAAGATGGCGACTGAAATCCTGATGCCCGCCCTCTCCCCCACTATGGAAGAAGGCACCCTGGCCAAATGGCTCGTGAAGGAAGGCGACACCGTGGCCTCCGGCGACATTCTGGCTGAAATCGAAACCGACAAGGCCACGATGGAATTCGAAGCGGTCGATGAAGGCGTAATCGGCAAAATCCTCGTGGCCGAAGGCACTGAGGGCGTGTCCGTGAACACCGCCATCGCGATCATCCTGGAGGAGGGCGAAAGCGCCGACGACGTGGCCGCAGCCCCTGCCCCGACTGCCGCCGCCCCCGAGGCCCCCGCTGCGACAACACAAGAAGCCGCACCTGCGGCCCCTGTGGCGGTCGTCACACCTGCGGAGGCGGATATCCCCGAAGGCACCGAGATGAAGCCAACCACCGTGCGCGAAGCCTTGCGCGACGCGATGGCCGAAGAGATGCGGTCCAATGAGGACGTGTTCCTGATGGGCGAGGAAGTGGCTGAATATCAGGGGGCCTACAAGATCTCCCAAGGGTTGCTGGACGAGTTCGGCGCGCGCCGCGTGATCGACACGCCCATCACCGAGCACGGCTTTGCCGGTATCGGTGTGGGCGCTGCCTTTGGCGGTCTGAGCCCGATTGTCGAGTTCATGACCTTCAACTTCGCCATGCAGGCGATTGACCATATCATCAACTCTGCCGCGAAGACCTTGTATATGTCGGGCGGCCAGATGGGCGCGCCTATTGTGTTTCGCGGCCCCAACGGTGCCGCCGCGCGTGTGGGGGCCCAGCATTCCCATGACTACGCGACCTGGTATAGTCAGGTGCCCGGTCTGAAAGTGGTGATGCCCTAGTCCGCAGCTGACGCCAAAGGCCTGCTGAAAACCGCGATCCGCGACCCCAACCCGGTCATCTTTCTGGAGAATGAGATCCTCTACGGCCAGTCTTTTGACGTGCCGGTGATGGATGACTATACCGTGCCCTTCGGCAAAGCCAAAATCTGGCGCGAAGGCAGCGACGTGACAATCGTGAGCTTTGGCATTGGGATGAAATACGCCCTTGAGGCAGCAGATGAGCTGGCCAAAGAGGGTATCAGTGCCGAGGTCATCGATCTGCGGACTCTGCGCCCAATGGACACC